>CAZFRP010000036.1:0-5116 GCA_964521415.1 uncultured Candidatus Saccharibacteria bacterium
GCGGCACGAGTCGCGCCGGATTGACAATCAGCTACGAGGTAGATCTGGACATTCCGGGATCCCCTTGACGGCCAGATCTACCTCGTAGCTGATTGTCAATCCGGCGCGACTCGTGCCGCTCGGTGCCAATAACATATAAACCGCCGAGCTCTAAAATCTTTTTATGTTCCTCTTGCCATTTTCCCCATTCGCTTTTTACTTTTTCATTTTCCTTTTTTAATTCCGTAGGCGGCTTGCCGCCAAGGATAACGTCAACGCCTCGCCCAGCCATGTTGGTCGCCACCGTGACTGCCCCTCTTCGCCCTGCCTGCGCAATAATTTTTGCCTCGCGCTCGTGATTTTTGGCATTTAAAAGCTCATACGGCACGCCTTCGCGCGAAAGAAGTTCAGAAAGCAGCTCGTTTTTCTCAATGGAAATTGTACCCACTAAAATTGGCTGGCCTTTTTGGTGTCTTTCTTTGATATCGGAAACGACCGCGCGGTATTTTGCCTCCTCGGTTTTATAAATTTTATCCGGTAAATTGTGGCGAATAAGTGGTCTATTTGTGGGAATTGAAACAACGTCTAATTTGTATATTTTATAAAATTCTTCGGCTTCGGTTTGGGCAGTTCCAGTCATTCCAGCTAATTTTTTGTACATTCTAAAGTAATTTTGAAATGAAATCGTAGCTAAAGTATCTGACTCGCGCTTGATTTCCACATTTTCTTTGGCTTCAATTGCCTGATGTAGCCCTTCTGAATAACGCCGCCCTGGCAGCATTCTACCGGTAAACTCATCCACAATAATTATTTCACCTCCCTTTACGACATAATCCTTGTCTTTTTTAAATAAACAATACGCTTTAAGCGCATTTTCAAGATGATGGGCGAGGGTGACGCCGCCTTCGCCATATAAATTTTTGACACCAAGGGCCCGCTCTACTTTGGAAATTCCCGAGTCGTTAATGGAAACCGCGCGCATTTTCTCATCCACCGTATAATCAGTATTATCTTTTAAACTGGGCACAATGCGAGCAAAGGTCAGGTAGAGCCGCGCTGATTCTTCGGCGGGAGCAGAAATAATCAAGGGTGTTCTGGCCTCATCAATTAAAATTGAGTCAACTTCATCAACAATGGCAAAATAATGCTTTCTCTGGGCCAAATCATTTTGCAAATAAATCATATTGTCACGTAGATAATCAAAGCCAAATTCATTGTTTTGACCATAGGTAATATCAGCACCATACGCCTCCTTTTTAGAACAAGGTTTTAAATTGTATTCTTCGCCAAACTTTATTTCTTTTTCGCGGCGCTCAAAAAGATAGGATTTACCCTGCCCGATAACGCCAACAGAAAGTCCCAGCAAATCATAAATCGGCCCCATCCACTGAACATCACGTTTGGCCAAAAAATCGTTAACCGTAACCAGGTGCGCACCTTTCCCAGATAGAGAATTAAGATAGAGCGGGAGAGTGGCAACTAAGGTTTTTCCTTCACCAGTTTTCATTTCGGCGATTTTACCTTCATGCAAAACCACGCCGCCCATAAGCTGAACGTCGTAATGTCGCTGGCCTAAAGTTCGCTTGGCCGCTTCACGCACTAAAGCAAAAGCTTCGGGAAGCAACCCGTCAAGTGATTCGCCTTTTTCAAGCCGCTTTTTAAATTCGGCCGTTTTTTCTTTTAACTTTTCGTCTTTAATTTTCTCGTATTGCGGTTCAAGTTCGTTTATCTTTAAAACAACCTGCCGCAGACGCTTTAGTTCTTTTTCATTTGAGTCAAATATCTTACCTAAAAATTCAAACATAACAGATATAGTTTAGCAGAAATTGAGAATAAATGCGATTTTTTCGCAGAATGATTACCACTTAAAAACATTCCACTTTTGTGAATATTCACAAAGTAAGCATAAAAGTGGAAGCAAAATAGATATAAATAAAAATACTAATATATAATATTCAAATAAATTTTTCTTACTGCGTTTTTAACTGCGCTTCTATTCTCTCGACTCTTTTTAGTAAAGACGCAAATTCTTCTTTTCTCACTAATTCCGTGGCAATAAATTCTAAATTTCCGATGTCTCCCCTAATTCGCTTGTGCTGATCTTCGTTTTCTTTTCGAAATGTCTGAATTTCCTTATGAACATCGTTAAATTCTTTATGAACATCGCTAAATTCTTTATGAACGTTGTTAAATTCTTTAGCTATCATTATTGCTAATTCATTGATGGTAATTTTTTTAGCCATTTTATCTCCCTATATTTTGATTATAATTTATTTTCGTTTTTTGGCAAGCTTTCTTCTTTTGACTCACTTTCTTCTCCACCCAACCGTGCGCGCTCATAGATCTCTTTTTCTACCAGAGCACGGTCGCGGCCAAAACGTAAACGAGAAAGCTGACGCACGGTATCAGCCGCTTTTTGATTTATCTCATCGGAGGGCCTAATGGTACGTAGCGAAAGCGGCTTTGAAGCCACGCCATCAATTAAAAGTTTAAGATAAGCGTTGAAATTATCAAGATTCATTAAATCAAGTTCAGTTAAATTTTCAAATTCTTTGGCTAAAAATTCGGCATCATTTGCACCAACACGGAAAGTAACCAGAGTGCCGGCATTGCCAATGACCGCATTTCTGATTGCCTCTTCAAGCTGAGCAATATACTGATTGGTAACATTAAGGTCAAGCCGATATTTTCGCGCTTCGGATAAAATTGAGATAAAACTATCGGTGGTAAAATTTTGAAACTCATCAACATAAAGATAAAAATCTTTACGTTGCGTTTCTGGCGTGTCAGCTCGCGACATTGCCGCCATTTGAATTTTAGAAACCAAGATAAGACCTAAAAGTGATGAGTTGATTTCCCCCACTTTGCCTTTTGATAAATTAACCAGCAAAATTTTACCCTTGTCCATAATGTCACGCAGATCAAATGATGATTTTTGCTGACCGATAATATTTCTCATCATATAATTGGTCATAAAGCGGCCAAATTTGGAGATAAAATAATTTAACATCTCCGATTTATGAAAATCAGCGGTCTGTGCCATTTGCTTGAGCCAAAACGATTTAACCACTGGATCTTTAACTTTAGCAATTGCTTCCTCACGAAACTCTTGATCGGTAAAAAGACGGGGAATTTCAAGCAAAGTACCGCCACCCGGCTGCTCCATTATTGTAAGGGCGGCATTTCTTCCCCAATGTTCCCACTGCGGCCCAATAATGCCGATTTTACTCGGATCAAATAATTTATAAAAAATCGCAATCCATTCGCCAACCAGAAAATCTTTTTCCTCGGGCTTTTTCCATTCAAGCAAGTTTAAACCGCAGGGCCGGTCCATATCAGATGGCTCAAACAAAACCACATCATTATATCTATTTTCCGGAATGCGAGATAACAAATCTTCAATCGCGTCGCCATGCGGATCAATATAACAAACGCCCTTGCCCTCTTTAATATCACTTTCGGCCATTTGCTTGAAAATGGTGGTTTTACCAGTGCCGGTTTTCCCAATCATATAAATATGCCGGCGGCGGTCATCTTCTTTGATTTTTACTGCCTGCTCTTCGCCCCGATAGATATTAATCCCGATGGTCGTACCCAAAAGGGGCAAATTAGCGGGCGGGGGCATGCGTTTTGCCAAAAGCCAATGGATTTTGGGCGTTTCCACATAACGGGTTGGAAAATGATAAAACGAGGTAATCTCTTCGGTATTTAAAACAATTTTCGGACCCTGGCCGTACGATTTTAAAATAAAGCTTTTTACTGCATCAGAAGTATTGGGGGTAATCATGCTTTGAAAAGAATTTAATTCTGGCGAGCCGTATTGAGCAAAAGATGACATAATATTTTTTAGATTTATCTCGGCCTCTTCTTTGGTTTTAGAAACTGTTAAAATCCGAATTTGGGTATCAAAGCCGCTTTTTTGGCCTTTTTCTTGAAAGGCCTTAGCGCGGGCTTCATCTATTGGCGTAATCACCGGCGGCTTGTAATGCGGATCAGAAGGCCGCTCCTTTGAATCCCCTTTGGCCGCCCGGCCAATATCATAGAAAAAATCAGCTAAAGGTCCTTGTGTACGGATGCCGCGCTGAATTTTCCAGGCCTCACGCTGACAACCCCGCTGCCACTGTTTGGTTTTGGGCTGAATTAAAACCTGTATTGCCGCGGATGAACCTTCGCCTAATTTGGAAAGAATATTGGTAATGGCATTAAGCGGCTCTGATTCTAATTTTTGATAAGTGCGCATGGGATAGGTATAGCGTTTTTTAAGAGTAAGATAGCCGGCTTTAATTTGCCCTTCTTCTTTTTTAAAGAAACGAAAATCGCTCTGCTCTTCAATGTGAGCGGCCGGAAAAAAGCTGTGAATTTGTTTTTCTATCAGTGAACGAAGACGAGCAGGAACTGAAACATAAAAATAAATGGCATTATCGCGGGCAATAATTTCAAAAGCAATTTGCTCATTTGGCCCGACAGCGTAGAGATTAGCTAGAAGCTGTTCAAAAACCGAAATTACTTCTTTGTAATCTTTCGGTGTCTCCCCTTCTTTTGGCTTGCCCTCTTTGGGTAAAGCAACAAGCAAAGTACGGTAGGAAATACCCTTTTGGAAAACCGATTTACCAGAGGATTTAGTGGAAAATAAATAAAAAATAAAAGCCAAAACCGCGGCCACAAGTACTGCAACTATTAAAACAATTGGACTCATTGCTTCCCCTCGAGTTTTTTATTGATTATTAGTGCTAACCTCAGTGGCGGCATTTTTAATTCGCTCTTCAAAATCAGCCGCTCCAGTTTGATCTTTGATTTCGCCACTTATATTTATTATAGCATTATTATTCATTTCTTTTGTGGGCGAAACCGTCTGATCTATGGCCGGATTTCCGGTTTCTTGCGGGCCGGTTGATTGTTCGCGCAGATATTGCTCCCATAATCTGTGCATATGTCTTTGTGCTGCAATTTCTCCAAGATTATGACTAATTTCTTTTTTTGGAAATTTCGGCGCAACATAAACTTCTTCTAGTTTTTCAGAAGTTTCTCTTGGCTTTTCGCCCTCGGTAAATTGTTTGTGTCTAACTTCAGCGGTCATATCTTATCTTTTTTACTTTAAAAACGACCTTTTGTCAACCCTTTTTGATAATTTTTGCCC
>CAZFRP010000036.1:5216-7231 GCA_964521415.1 uncultured Candidatus Saccharibacteria bacterium
ATCTTTTTTACTTTAAAAACGACCTTTTGTCAACCCTTTTTGATAATTTTTGCCCCTAAATATTTTTGCAAAACTTTTGGGATTTTAACGCTGCCGTCTTTTTGCTGATGGTTTTCTATGATCGCAGCAATTGTCCGGCCCATTGCCAGCGCGGTGTCATTTACGGTATGAACAAATTCCATCTTCTGCTTTCCGTCTTCTGCCATCCGATATTTGATATTAAGCCGCCTGGCCTGAAAATCAGTGTCGTTTGAGCAGGAAGTCAGCTCGCGGTATTTTTTTTGCGAGGGAAACCAAACTTCAACATCAATTTTTTTGGCATTAGGCGCGCCCAGCTCGCCGCCGGAAATATTGACAAGCTGATATGGCAGTTCCAATTCTTGGAAAATTTCTTCATTTATCACCACAAGTTGGTCAAAAATTTTCCAAGAATCTTGCGGTTGACAAAAAACAAACATTTCTACTTTATCAAATTGATGGAGGCGAAAAATTCCCTTTGTATCTTTGCCGTAAGTTCCGGCCTCCCGGCGAAAACAGGTTGAAAAACCCGCGTATTTTTTGGGTAAATCAGCACCATCTAAAATTTCATCGCGATGATATGCGCAAAGCGGCACTTCGGCAGTACCGGCCAGATACATATCATCACTTTCGGTTTTATAATATTCTACTTTTTCGGTCGGGAAAAAACCAGTGCCAAACATCGCCCGCTCTTTTACTAAAACTGGCGGCAAAATGAGGACAAATCCTTTTTTGGTCAGTTTCTCAAAAAGATAATTTATCAGGACAAATTGAAGCTGCACCGCCTCATTTTTTAAATAACCAAAGCGAGCACCAGACACTTTAGCCGCTCGTTCGGCATCAATTATATCTAAATCGCGACCCAGCTGTTCGTGATCTTTAATTTTAAAATCAAACTTTCTGGGCCTGCCCCATTTTTTCTCAATTTTATTACCTTGTTCTTTTTTTGGCACTGACTTGTCTGGAATATTATGCAGTAAAATCGCCTCAATTTTATATTGCTCATCAGCTTTTTTATATTTTAATTCTTGGTTTTTAATCTCATTTTTGATTTTTCCTGCCTCGGCTCGCCGCTGGCGAGACGGGTTGCCTGCACGAGAAAATTGATTTTGCCGGGCACGCAATTTCTCTACTTTTTGTAACAAGACCTGCTTTTTATCATATAATGCGATTACTTTTTCCAAATTAAACTTCGTGTGCTTTTTTGAAAGCGCTTTTTTTACTTCTGCCAAATTTTCTTTTAAATATTTAATATCCAGCACAATATCTCCAAATTTAGATATTAATTAAAAGTTGCGATGGCAAGCACTAGAAACAAAAACAGTAATGAACCGATTATGCCCTCTATTAAACCGATAGTGGCAAAGATTCTATAAACTTTATTGGAATTGCCTGTTATGCCAATAACACTAAAGACAATTGATAGGCAAATTGATGCTAATGAAAGTATTAGTATTAATATGCCCCATAATATTGAAAGCCGTTCAAAATACCATTGAACTAATAAATAAACTATTAAAAAAGTGACAATTGGTAAAATAAAACCAATGATTGAAAAAATTTTCTTGTATAAAGGGGTGTTTGGGGTTGTATCCAATATTACTGTTTCGCCATTTTGATTATCCACTTTTTCCTCCTATATTGTTTATTGTATCACTTCTTTCAATCTTTTAATAACAAATTTCTTATCAAGACCAGCTAAAAACCAGCCGGCTTGCGGACCGGAATCTTTGCCCAAAAATATTTGATAAATTGCCGAGAATGCCTCGCGAGGGGGAATTTTCATTTTGTTTTTTATATTATGGATTTCTTGATGTAATTTTTCACCATCTAATTTTTTCCCTTCGACCGCCTTTAAAATGTTAGACAAAAATTCCTTTTGAATATGGGATAATTTTATTTTCGGCGTTGACTTTTGAACGGCAAATTTATATCTTTCTGGCGCATAATCTTTCAACCAATTTTTAACATATTTTATCTCATTTTGAATTTTGGAT
>CAZFRP010000037.1:0-7013 GCA_964521415.1 uncultured Candidatus Saccharibacteria bacterium
TTAGGGTTAGGCAGCCGGTATAGTCAAAAGGTTAAGTTGATGGGTTAGGTGATTGCATACCGGCATCTTAACCTTAACCTTTTTACATTTTACCTTTTAATCTTACTTTGTCAAGTTAATCTCAATATTTTTATCTTCGTTAACTTCGCCTTGCCATTTCCAATTTGAGATGTTTTCTAACAAGAAAGTAAAATCATCAGGTAGACCGCCGGGTTGTTTTTGGATCAGCAAAGAGTAGTTATCGGGTTTTTTAAACGGCAGACGATAGGTAATTTCGAAAGTTTTGGTTTTGCCAGGGGAAACCGTGGTCCAAAATCCATAGATAGTTTTATCGAGCTCAGAAGTGGTATCAACTTCTTCGATATTTTTTTTGCTTTCAATTAAACTACCCTCTGGTACCAAAATACGGGTATAGTTTTTGTTTATCGCATCTGGCCATAGGCCGTCGCCTTCGTGCTTGCGGACAATTGTCAAGGTATTTACGATACTCCCATCATATTTTACAATGCTTTTTAGGGTGATATTTTGCTTTACATTTTGACTGCTTTTGAACCCGCCTAAATTAGCATTATTAATATAGAGATAGTCTGCGGACGTATCTCTAACCTCGCCTCCCCAGTTATTTTTATGGACAATTTGAGAAAGTCGAGGGTCCTTGAGCGCAAAAAGCAGATGTTTTTCTTTAAGATTTTTCAGTGTCATTTTTAAGATTTGTGGCCAAAGATGATAATTTTTGAGGCGCGAAATGACCTCTGGCATCATCTCTTTTAAAATGGTTTTTGGCTCATTTGTAACCCAATTCTCCGGAGTACTCCAGTAATCCCTTTCCACTTCGTACTGTACTTCTTTAGTAAAATTCTCCGGAGTTAAAATAAGATTATATTTTGGCATTTCAATGGGACCGATAATTTTTAAAAGGTCAGTGAAAAAATTTGTGTCAATCGCAATGATACCATCGACGTTCTCGCCACCTTCTTGTTTATAATACCACTCTACATTTTGAGCCGAATCTTGAAAATCAGGCGACCAATTTGAATCTCTTAAAGCAAAACAATTACCTTTGCCCCATGTTTGGATGAACGGTTTTGGCACAGTGACGCAGGTTTGTTTAACAAAAATCTTGTCTTTTTTCCAAATATTCGTTTCAACATAATAATTTTTTATTTTTCCGTGTTTGATTTCCACTTCGGCAAAACTACCAATAAAGCCGCCCGACGGCCTAAGTTCGGTATTATTTTGGAATAAAATTAAATAGCGGCCATTAAGTCCCAAAAACAATTTGATTAGTGACGGTTTTGGGCTCAAAAGCGCTTGCCAAAACAAAACAATGAATACAATAATGACAATCAAAAATACACCCAAAAACCAGAGCCACCAGCGATGATTTCGTCGTTTGCCGATTCCACCTTGGCTTGGCGAGATAGGTGTCGTCGGCTTTTGGATAACCTGCGGGATAACTGGCGGCGGAATAACCTGTGTAATCGGTTTTTGTTGCGGTTCCGAGGGTTTTTCGCTTTCGACAACGCGCGGTGGCGCGTCTGGTAATTTGGGGGCTTTTCTTTGAATTCCATCAACAAAACGTTTCACTTTTAAATACCCCTCTATTACATTATAATATAAAAAGGCAATTATGCCTAAAATTTTCAATTACCAATTTTCAATTTTCAATCAATTATCAATGACGAAATTTTCAAACATCTAAATATGTTTTGTAAAATTGAATAAATGAAAATTCAATAAAAATTAGAAATTAAAAATTAAGGAATTTTATGAAAAACATTTTAGTCACTGGTGGAGCGGGGTTCATTGGAAGCCAAACAGTTTTAGAACTTGCGGAAGCGGGCTACCTTCCTGTTGTTTATGACAATCTTTCGACTGGGCACAAAGAAGCGGTGTTATCAGGTAAATTGATAATCGGTGATTTGGCCGACAAGAAAAAACTTGATCAGGTTTTTAAAAAATTTAAGCCCGGAGCGGTGCTCCACTTCGCCGCGTCCATTGAAGTTGAAGAATCTGTAAAAAATCCGGCAAAATACCTTGACAATAATACGGTACACGGATTTAATTTACTTACGGTAATGATAAGAAATAATTGTAAGAAATTGATTTTTTCCTCCACCGCGGCAGTTTATGGAGATCCAATAAGAGTACCAATCAAAGAAGGTGATCGAAAAAGCCCAATAAATCCTTATGGGTTTTCGAAAAAAATGTTTGAGGAAAGTTTGGGTTGGTATTCAAATGCTTACGGACTGAAATCAATTTCTTTGCGATATTTTAATGCAGCAGGTGCTGATCATTCGGGAAAAATTGGTGATGATTATCCTATACCAACCCATTTAATCACGAGAGTAATTTTAACTGCTTTAGGAAGGCGTCCTTTACTTTCTATTTTCGGCACCGACTATCCGACCCCTGACGGTACGTGCATTCGTGACTACATCCATGTTAAGGATTTGGCTTTAGCCCATATTTTAGCTTTGGAAAAATTAGACCAAAAACATTCTGCCGCATATAATTTAGGATCAGGAAGGGGGTTTTCTGTAAAAGAAGTTGTTGATATGGCCAAAAAAATTACAGGAGTTGATTTTAAAACTAAAAATTCTCCCCGGCGCGAGGGAGATCCAGCTGAACTTGTTGCATCAGTAGAACTTGCTAAAAAAGAACTCGGTTTTAAACCAAAAAACTCGGATTTAAAAACAATTATAAAAACCGCTTGGAATTGGCATAAAAGACACCCAGATGGGTATTAGCTATTTGCCGTTTGCCGTTAGCGATTTTTGTGCTATAATGAGCGCAGCGAATTACAACGTTCTGCGAAGCAGGTTGTTATAATATGACGTACAATCGGGGAAGATAATGAGGGCGGATAGAAAAAAAATTATTCAAGGTATTAAAGTCGCTTTGGCGGGTATTTTTGTGTCAGTTTTTATCGGGGCCATATTTTTGGTAAAAAAGCCGGTTTCAACACAAACCGGATTTTCTAATAAAATTAACAAATCCAACACACAAGCGATACTGCCTGCGATACAGGATACAGACAATTTGGGCCCGAAGTCCTCAACCGAATCAATGATAAAAGATTATTTAACAACGATAACCAAAAATCCAAAAGATATTGAAACATACGTTGAAAAATCAGAAAAAGCCTATCTTGAGGGTGACAAATCAAAGGCACTTCAAGTAGTTGAAGAAGGATTAAAAAATAATCCTGAAAGCGATATTTTAAAAAACAAAAGAGATATTCTTCAAAAAGAATGGTTTACTAGCGACGATCAGGAAACACCAAAACAATGAAGACGATCATAAAAAAATTTATTGTTATTATCGCTTTGATATCTTTAGTTTTGTTATGGCCGGCAACTTGTTACGCCGCGATCGAAATCAGATATGTCAATGCTTGGCAGGGTTGCGGTGCTCCTTATTGTAGTCCTACTAAAATATTTTACGGCAAAACTGTTGCCCAGCTTATTTATGAAGAAGCAGTAGATCACAATATTAACCCATTATTAATTCTGGTAATCTTGCAAAGAGAAAGCTCAGGGATCACCAGGTCTACTCCAAGCAGTGACAACACCCGGGCCTGGCCGATGTTTTATGGATATCATGAAAGTATGGCAGCATGTTTTTATGGTAATGAAAGTGCTTGCAATAATACTGCTTATGAACAGCGTGCAATTGATTTTGGCGGTGTTGGTCAACAAATTGCTTATGCCACCGCCCAATTTAGGAATATAAGTAATAATTATTGTAGCAGTAAAGTCGTTTCTGTAGATGGACAAAGTATTACTACTGATAATAATGAATCTTGTGCGCTATATAAATATACACCCCATTTTGTCGCGTATGACACCAATTCAAACTTTTATAAATATTGGAAAGAATGGTCCGGCGGGGCAAATCCATATAACGGAGATTATAGTACCACCAATATTATTTCTCCGGATAATTTTCATTCTTTGACGATGTCAGCGGAAGAAATTAATAATTTTTTGATCAGTAAAGGAAGCTGGTTAGCCAATTACGTTATTCCAGAATACGTTAGCGTTCCTTATCCGGCCGTTGCTTCGTCTCCGCCCCCTCCTCCCCCGCCACCTCCGCGGAAGTCGGGCGATGTTAATAGAGACAACGCGGTTGATCTTTTGGATTTATCTTTAATCGCGGGATACTGGGGGAAAAATAATGGAGATGCTGATTTGAACAGCGATGGAACGGTGGATTTGCTTGACCTTTCAATTTTAGCCGCAAATTGGGGACATTAAAATTAAAAAGTAAAAACGAAAAAGTAAAAACTAAAATAGGGGTAAGATGAAAAGATTGTTAACATTTTTCACAATTATCGCTCTTTTTTGTACACTAATTCCAAAAGCCGCCCATGCAGCTGGCGGGATTTATGCGTCAGGCGGCGGAAAAACAACTGTTGGCGGTTCTCTGACTGTCACAGTTACGGCTAGCGGCGCTACTTTCAATGCTTTAGAAGGAACAATTTCTATAAATGGTCCGGTTTCCGTTTCTTCATTTTCTGCTGGGGGCGCTACCTGGTTGACCGCCCCGGGGAATGGAGTACATTTTAAGGGAATGGTTATTGGTGGAACCAGCTCTTTGCGGGTGGCCACCATAAAATTAAAAGCAAACGGTGTAGGTAGCGGCGCGGTTTCAGTAGGTTCGGTGCGTTTAGCCAATAATGGTGCTGAGGTTGGCTCTGGTGCTGGCAGCGCCAGCTTTACCATCGAAAAAGCGCCTGACCTGCCGGGAACAGTTAAAGTTTCCTCGTCGTCTCATCCTGATCAAAATGCTGCTTACGATGCAACAACAATTGTTCTTTCCTGGAATAAAGATAGCGGGGTTGATGGATTTTCATATTTACTTGATCAAGCAAGCGGCACCACGCCCGCAGCCAAAACCACCGATACCAATACTTCAGCGACCTATGCCGATAAAGCAGTGGGAACTTATTATTTCCATATCCGTGCCCACAAGGCGGACGGCTGGGGAGGAACAACGCATTTTAAGATTACTATTAAAGAGCCGGATGCCAAGATAGACACAAATTTAGCCAAACCAAGTAAAATTGAAATTTTAAAAGCAGATAATTTTACAAACGACATTACAAACGGAACTGTAACCGGAATAATCATCAAAGGTATTACCGAGTCGGGTTTTACGGCTAATATTTCGCTTTTGCCAACGCCAACTGTGCCGGAAGGTAAAAAAATGAGTGCAGAAACGGATTCAAGCGGCGAATTCTCTTTACTTATCGATTTTCCGGTTGTTTCTGGTTATCACAAATTAACCGTGCAGGGACAGAAAGAAAAAACCCTAACGCCCATTAGCGACGAGATTATCTTTGAAATCTCTCAAGCGCGTGGCGGTTCAATTAATATTTTAACTTCTGATGACGCCAAGGCACCGACCGCCGCACAGGCGGTTGAAAAAGCCAAAAATTGGAAAGATAAGCTTTTACAAAACCGTTTTACTCTCTATGGATTACTGGCACTTTTGCTTATCATTTTTGCTGTTGTTTTGCCGATGATTTACATTCGCAAAAAAAAGCAAAGCCGCGGCTAAAAATATAGACGAACAAGGTATTTTGTGCTACCATTGTACTCACAAAGAAAGGATTTTTTAGTGTCTTTTAAACGTATAGTAGCTTATAACACTGTCGCCCAGGTTGGAGGAAAATTTTTTAGTATGTTAATCTCTGTTTTTCTGACCATCTTACTCACCCGATATCTTGGCGTAGTTGGCTATGGTAATTATAACTTAGCGATTACCTTTGTTGGTTTTTTTCTTGTTCTGGCCGATTTTGGGCTTTATCCGATTGCTCTTCGGGAGATGGCTCAAAGCCCAAAAGAAAGTAAAAAAATTTTGGGCAATGCTTTTATTTTCCGGCTTTTTACCAGCTTGTTGGCACTTTTGATCGCTTTTTTGGTGGGGTTTCTTTTTCCATATCCGCAAATAGTAAAATTAGCGATCGGAATTGTGGCGCTAAACGGATTATGGAGTTTATTAATGAATATTATTACCACTGTTTTTCAATTGAATTATCGCCTTGATATTCCGACTTTTGTCGAGATTTTTTTTAAGGCCTTGGGTCTTTTTGGAGTGTGGCTGGCAATATATTTTAAGTTTAATCTTTTAGGGGTTTTTTGGATAATGGCTTTAGTCAGTTTAGGAAATGCTCTGATTCTTTTTCTTTTTTCTCGTCGATTTTTAAAGTTTTTGCCCCAGTTTAATTTAATATTTCTTTTTCCTTTTTTAAAAGAAGTGTTACCGATGGGAGTGGTGGCAATTTTAAGCTCAATTCATTTTAAAATCGATACCATTATTCTTTCGTTATTAAAATCTTCTTACGAAGTGGGAATTTATGGAGTGGCATATCGGGTGTTTGAAAATCTGATTTTTATTCCGGCTGTTTTTACCGGGCTCCTATTTCCAAAATTTTCCCAACTTTGCCAAGATCCCGCTTCTTTAAGAGCCATTTTTCAAAAAACAATTAATGTCTTGATTTTGGCTATTTTCCCCATTTTCTTTTCATTCTTTTTCTTAGCTCCGCAAATTGCCCAAGTGCTTGGCGGCAGAGATTTTATTTTTGCTTCTTCACCGTTCCGCATTCTTCTTTTGGCTCTTATACCGATTTTTTTTATTTGTCCTTTTCAGCAAATTTTGATTGCGACCGGAAAGCAAAAATTACTTATCTGGGTTATCGGCGGCGCGACCGTGTTGAATCTTCTATCTAATATTTTATTAATTAAATATTTTAGTTATAATGGCGCGGCCGTCGCGACTTTTATTTCAGAATTAGCTCTTGTCCTTTCCATGGGATTTTTATCTGCCAAAGTCATTAATATTTTTCCTAATTTTCAGTTAATAAAGCAAATTGTCCTGCCGATTATTATCGCTTCTATTGTGGCTGGATTTGTCATCTTTTTTATTCCCTACATCGCCTTTTCCTCGTTTTCTAAATTGACCTTTGCTTTACAGGTTGTGGTTACAGGCACGGCTCTAATAATTTC
>CAZFRP010000038.1:0-6607 GCA_964521415.1 uncultured Candidatus Saccharibacteria bacterium
ATTCAGAAATCCAAAGTCATATTTTAAAATAACTCTAAGTGTTTTTAAGGCATTCTGGGAAATTTTATGAGGATTTTTAAAATTTTGACAATTTGGGCAAATGATTCCTCCCAGATGATTTGAAAAATAATTTATCTCTGAATTTATCTCTTTATGACAATGAACGCATTTTTCTAATTGGGGAAAATAGCCAAGATAAGAAAGTAAATTAAGCTCAAAATATGGATAGATTAAAAGTTTCTCCTTTTTTGAATCTAAAAAGGAGAAACTCTCCAAAAGAAGGCCAAATATTTTGTTACTCCCCTCTTTTTCCGATGTTAGTTTATCAACAAGCTCGACAAAATAATATGCGATGGCGGTTTTTTTTAAATTATTCCTGATGTTTTTAAAACTGTTTATTATTGATGCGCCAACTAAAATATCAAAATTTTTTCCCTCGGCAAAAACAAAATCAGCTAAAATAAAAAGTTCAATATTGCCGCCATTTTTTGATAAAATTTTTCGTACGCCCTTGGCGCGCGCAATAATCTTTCCGTATCTATCACTAAAAACAGTGATAATTTTATCTGCTTCACCAACATCCTTTCTTTTTAAAACAATGCCTTTTGTTTTGTATGTTGCCATCAGCATTATCTTAATACATTTTGGACTAAACAAAAAAAGAGGAGGGTAAACCCCCTATTTTAAATCTGGCATTTTGGGCAAAAATAAGAACCTGTTCACTTCGTTCGCAGAACCTTGTTTTTGCTCGCTATTTCTGGCATCGCTCGCAAAAATGAGTTCCGCGGCCGCCTAAAGTAATTCTTTTTACTTTTGTACCGCATTTTCTACACGACTTTCCGGTTTTGCGATAAACCATTAAGTATTGCGCCATTTCCCCTTCTTTTCCAAATGCATTCAAATAAGCATCAACCGAAGTACCACCATATTTAATGCCCCTTTTTAAAATAACTGGGATGGCCGCAAATATTTTTTCAATTTCATCATTATCTAAACGGTTTGCCTTCCTATTTGGCAATATTCCTGCATAAAACAATATCTCATCAGCATAAATATTGCCAATCCCAGCAATAAATGTTTGATCCATCAATAAATTTTTGATCGGTTTTTTTGAATTTTTAATTATAATTTTAAGATTTGGAATTTGAGATTTGAATTTTTCTCCTAATGGCTCAGGGCCTAATTTTTTCAGCTCGGGAACATTGATCAACTCATTTGTTTCATATAATTTAATATAACCAAAACGACGTAAGTCATTGAAATAGAGTCGCGATCCGTCACCAAGATTAAAAAATGCCCGTGTAAATTTATTCGGAAATTCATTATTTTTTGATTTTTTCCAAATTAATTGTCCGGTCAATTTAAGATGTATTAAAAGCGACTTACCATTATCTAAATTAATAATTAACATCTTAGCTCGACGTTCAATATTTTTTATATGAGTGTTTCCAATATTTATTGATTTGAATCTGACAACCTTGGAATCAAGGGATTCAAATTTTTTAATCATTTTACCAGTAATAACTTTTTGTAACCCTGATTTTATTGTCTCAACTTCGGGCAACTCGGGCACGCTCCCTCGCTTTCGCTCGGTCAAATTTAAAACTAAAATCTCAAAATTAAAAATTATAAATCTGAATTATTTTGTTATTCCGATATATGAAGCGAAACAAGGAAATTTCTCGCGGTATATTGTAGGATTTTCTTCACGCTTTCTGGCCGAATAATATTTTTTATAATCACAATATGTACAGTTTTTGCAATCTTCAATATTCTTTTTTAATATATTGCGTATTAAAAGCTCGTCAAAAACAGCCGCTGTTAAATCAAAGGAAGTCATATCATTCTTAAAAAAATATTTCTGCCATTTACTGTTTTTGAGCGATTTTAATACTTTTTCCTTAAGAAAATAGTGTTCTTTTCGGATATAAGGACCAATTGCAACCAATATATTTTCTGGCGATATACGATAACTTTTTATCATTTTGTCAATCGTTTTTGGAATGATTCCGGCGGTCAAACTTTTTCTGCCGCAATGAATCGCCGCAATGACTTTTTTGATTGGCTCATACATCAACATCGGAACACAATCGGCTGTTTTTATTACTAAAACTTGATTAGGCAGATTGCTGATTATACCATCAACTTTTTTAATTATTTTACCTTCATCCCCTTTTTTACCAATATGGATGTTCGATTGATGAATTTGTTCCGCAAAAATAAGATTTTTTTCCGTAATATTTTTATTATTAATGAACTTTACTAGCTTGTTCGTCTTTTCAAAATTAATTGGACCCAAAGATGAATCGGTTATGCCGTATATTAATTTTTGTTTATCAAAAATTTTAAAATTTATCATCTGGTTATTTCAGTACTCTTTTCAAATATTGTCCTGTATATGATTTTTCACTTTTTGTAATTTCTTCTGGCGTGCCTTTGGCAACAATGTAACCACCTTCTTCGCCGCCTTCTGGACCCAAATCAACAATATAATCGGCGGTTTTTATAACATGAAGATTGTGTTCAATCACAATCACCGTATTACCTCTTTCAACTAATTTTTGTAATACATCAAGTAATTTTTTCACGTCATCAAAATGAAGACCAGTCGTTGGTTCATCTAAAATGTAGATCGTTTTTCCAGTGGCGCGGCGCGATAGTTCGGTAGATAGTTTTATTCTTTGCGCCTCTCCTCCAGATAAGGTCGTTGCTGGCTGACCTAATTTAATATAGCCAAGACCAACCTTCTCAATAATTTCCAGCTTCTGTTTAATAAAAGGAATATTCTCAAAAAACTTATGTGCTTCGTAAACCGACATTTCAAGGACATCGGCAATATTTTTCCCCTTATAGGTAATTTCCAGCGCTTCCCGGTTATATCTTTTTCCTTTACATTCCTGACAAGTTACATAAACATCAGGCAAAAACTGCATTTCAATTTTTATTGCTCCTTCGCCGCGACAATATTCGCAACGTCCGCCACGAACATTAAATGAAAATCTGCCGGGCTTGTATCCACGAAGGCGCGCCTCGGAAACGGCGGCAAAAAGCTCTCTTATCGGCGTAAAGACACTGGTATAAGTCGCTGGATTTGAACGCGGCGTTCTGCCGATCGGAGATTGATCAATAACAATTGATTTATCAAGATAATTTATGCCCTTGATATCTTTATGCTTTCCTGGCCGCTCTTTTGCCTTATACAAATCAAGTGCTAATCTTTTAGCTAAAATTTCATTAATCAAGGTTGATTTACCTGATCCTGATACGCCGGTAACGCAAATAAATTGACCTAAAGGAAACTTAACATTAATATTTTTTAAATTAAATTCATTGGCGCCAATAACTTCTATATATTTCCCATTCCCTTTTCTTCTTTTTGAAGGCAATGAAATCTCAAGTTTTCCCGAAAGATACGCTCCGGTCTTTGATTTTTGATTTTTTTCAATATCTTCTTTAGTCCCTTCTGCTACCACTTCGCCACCATTTTCTCCTGCGCCGGGCCCGATATCAATTATCCAATCTGCGGCACAAATCGTATCTTCGTCATGTTCAACTACCAGGATCGTATTGCCAAGATCTCTTAATTTTTTTAACATCGAAAGGAGTCGATTATTGTCTTTTGGATGAAGACCAATTGTCGGTTCATCTAATATATAAAGTACGCCCTGTAATCCAGAACCAATTTGGGTGGCGAGACGAATCCTTTGCGATTCTCCGCCAGCTAAAGTATTGCCGACTCGATTTAAAGTAAGATAATTAAGCCCGACATTCTCTAGAAAAGATAAACGCTCATTTATCTCTTTTAATATTTGTTTGGCAATTATCCTTTCTGTTTCTGACAATTTTGGCGGTAAATCAACAAAAAACCTTTTTGTCTCTGAGATTGAGAGATTGGCAATTTCTGAAATAGAATTTCCGGCAATCTTAACCGCTAAAAATTCTGGCTTTAGGCGCTCCCCTTTACAAGCTAAGCATTGTCTAGTTGTCATATAGCGTTCAATTTCTTTTTTAACATATTCGCTCTCGGTTTCTTTATATCTTCTTTCTAAATTAGGAATAACCCCTTCATAAGTAATCTCATATTCATTTACATAATAGGTTTCATCACCGCTTCCGTATAAAATCACCTCAAGATCTTTTTTATTAAGTTCCGAAACAGGAACATTGAGAGAAAAATGATGCTTTTGTGCCACTGCCTCTAATATCTGCATATACCAAGAGGTGTGGCCAAGCCCCTTTGACCAAGGACGAATTGCTCCTTCATTTATAGTTAAACGCGGGTTAGGCAAAACCAGATCAGGATCAATAATTAATCTGACTCCGAGCCCGGTGCAAACAGAACAAGCACCATAAGGACTATTGAACGAGAAAGAACGAGGAGCAATTTCAGGTAAAGATACAGAGCATTTTGGACAAGCAAATAGTTCAGAATAAACCTCTTCTGTTTTTTTAGTCAAATTAACTACATTAATTACTCCTTCGCCTAATTTCAATCCTGTTTCTATTGATTGCGAAAGTCGATTTCTGGTCTCCATTGCTTCATTATGTTCGTCATTGATAATTAATCTATCAATAATAACAAAAATGGTGTGTTTGATATTTTTTAAAAGAGCAGGAACTTCATCAATATCCATTATCATATCGTCAACTTTTACTCTAACAAATCCTTCCTTTTTGAGTTTGGCAAAAATATGGGCATGCTCACCTTTTTGGCCTTGGATTTGAGGAGCTAAAATCATTATTTTTTGCTCTTTTTGACCTTTGACTTTTTGTAAAATTTTATCAACAATTTGAACAATCGTCTGCCTGGCCACTTTGGTACCACATTTTGGGCAGTACGGTTGCCCAACACGCGCCCAAAATAATCTCATATAGTCATAAATTTCCGTAATTGTTCCTACGGTTGAACGAGGACCACCAGAAGCAGATTTTTGATCAATCGAAATCGCCGGAGACAGTCCTTCAATATAATCAACATCTGGTTTTTCCATTATTCCTAAAAATTGTCTAGCGTATGATGATAAACTTTCAACATATCGGCGTTGTCCCTCTGCATAAATAGTATCAAATGCGAGTGAAGATTTTCCTGAGCCAGAAAGTCCAGTGATTACCACAAATTTATCTCGAGGAATCTCAATGTTAATGTTTTTTAGATTATGTTCCCGCGCACCATGGATAATAATTTTGTCGCTCATAAGCCGCATTTTAACATATTCTTTACAAAAAATCAAAGGGCTGTTAGGATTTAATTTGTAGGGAGGAAAAATTATTATGATTAAGGATTTATCTAAAACAAATGAGAAAGACACGGTAGTCGGTGAAAATGTTATTGTAACTGGAAAATTACATACCAGTTCAAACATTCAAATTAACGGCTCAATCAAGGGAGAAGTTTCTTCGGAGGGCACAATCGTTATTGGTCAAAATGCCAAAATCGAAGGTCCAATTATGGCGGCGGATATCTTGATACAAGGAGAGATAAAAGGAAATATATCGGCGTCAAATTCTCTGGAAATGACACAAGGAGCTAAGGTGTATGGCGATATTGAAACAAAATCTCTTTCTATTCAGGCCGGGGCAATATTTATAGGGAAAAGCTCGATGATAAATAGTGAAATAAAACACGAGGAAACAAAACCGAAAGAACAAAAAGAGCACAAGCCAGAACTGGAAATCGAGTAAAAACTTCCAAAAAAGTAGGTTTTAAGTTTTTCATTTGAGGAGCGAAACAGCGAATGTATTACTATATTATTGATCTTGGTAATAAACAAATTGCCAGAATGAAAGAAAAAATGGAAATGCAAATGGCATCATATGGAATCTCGGGCGATTTTGGCAAGATATCTCCTCTTTCTTCAGCATATGAATTGACGAAAAGAGCAATCGGCCAAAATTATTCAACCATTGTTGCGGTTGGCGATAACGAGACAGTTAATCAAGTTGCTCAAGCAATGGTCAACTGCGATGTTACTATGGGTATTATCCCAATCGGAGCCGATGAATCAATTTGTAATCTTGTTGGCACAAATTCAACTAAAATTGCACTTGAAATACTGCGCACAAGAAAAATTGAAACAATTGATGTTGGAAAAATTTCGGAGAGTAAATATTTTTTAACTAATGCTATTATCAAAAACAATTCTCCCATCCCGACGGTTATAGATTTTGACAATTTCCGTATCGGGGGAAATTTCGAACAGATTGTTATTTCAAACGGCGACAACGAAACAGATAGTTTTAAGGATGGTAGATTTGCCATAAAGATTGATCAAGATAACACTAAAAAAAAATCATTTTGGAATATTTTTAAAAAGCGAACTTTTTCATCCTCAATTTTTTATCAAGATAGCATGAAAATTGATATTGAAAAAAAAACCGAGGTTTATGTCGGTAAAGAAGTAGTCGCCAAAACACCCTGTGAAATCTCTCTTTTGCCGTTTGCCTTAAAGTTGGTTGTAGCACGGTTGCGTAAAAAACCTTGACTATTTTGAAAAATTAGGATAAATTATATTAGAAAAAGGAGATTATATCCAAAAGAGAACTAATACAAATTTACAGGTCAGAGCAGATAAAATCCATCTTATTGATGAAAAAGGAGAATCTCAAG
>CAZFRP010000039.1:0-3966 GCA_964521415.1 uncultured Candidatus Saccharibacteria bacterium
CTCGTTTCACTCGCTGATAAGAACCTTTCACCTTCGGTTCAAGAACCTTGTCGCTCGTTTCACTCGCTGATAAGAACCTTTCACCTTCGGTTCAAGAACCTTGTCGCTTCGCTCGAATTAGCAAAAAAGCCACTGTGAAATAGAGAAGGCGCCACGAGATAGAGTACGGTTTGTGGCGCCTTGTTCTCCCTTATGATTAGGCAGCGACTTTTTGTCCCCTTCTGCGGAGATCTTTTGCACTTCGTCCGTGATGGTGACGTGCCTGCCCGCTTTCATGCTGCGAACCCTCCTTGTTCTTGTCCTTCACCCTGAAGCAATCAATCAGAACTGTAAGTTCTTTTGGGATTACACCTCTGATCTGATCGAGTTCCTCTGTGGTACCACCACTGATTTTCAGGCTCCAGCGTCTGGTTTGCCGGTCTAAAACAGTGTTGTGCCTTAGCAATGTTTCTTTGTCGGCGTTTTCCATCATGCTAATTGCACAACTCAGGCCCCACAGAAGATTGGGGTTGCCGGTAATAACCATCTGCGGTGCTCTCTCTACCGGCAACGGTAGGCGATATTCTCGCCGGCTCAACGCACTCACCTCCTTCCAAGCGGAAAGGGAGAAGACCCGCTTTTTAGGTGAGAGCATTATACCACTTTTGTCAATCCCTTTTCAAGGCCTCGCCAGTAATATGGTTAAAAAATTATTCACATAGCGTAGTTGGTTCTGCGGATTTTGGATTGCCGTGTTTTACCCAGTGTCCCTGTTCGCAAATCCAAGTATCTTCTGAGGAAAATAAACGTATACCAAAAACAACCAATATTACTAAAATAATGACATATAAAATAACTTTTAAAGATTTATTCATTTTTTGATAACTATTTTTCTTTAGGTTGGGCGACTTCCTCGGATTTTTGCGCCGCAAATTTCTCGAATCCTTGGGCTAATGTGTTGATGAAATTTCTATCTTCATGACCGGATTTTACATCTTCCAATCTCCTTTTAGTTTGGTCATTAAGTGTTGGAATAAATTCAGTATAATATTGCGCAAAGTCTTCCACTCCATGTTGGAGTTTTGTATCCCTTAACTGAGTTTGTGCTTCACCTGGATGGTACAGATGAATAAACCACCAATACGCGGCCGAGTGTTCCTCGTCTTTAATTTCGGGTTTTCCTTCTGTTTCCAATTCTTTCATATTTCCTCCTTTATCTCTTTCCTTTACCGCAGCAGTCGCATTCTTTGCCGCACTTACAGCAGGTACATTTTTTACCCTGACAGCACGTTTTCTCATCAAGCGGTGCGCCGCATTCTTTACACTTATCACAACACTTATCACATTTTTCCATATTTTCTCCACAATCCTTAATTTTTTATTATTTTATTTCGAGCGAAGCGAAAGGTTCTTATTTTTTTACTCTTCTTGTATCTTTTCCTGTACTTTTTTATGACCTAAAAATCGGGTTAAGAACGAATACCTTATTATCGCAATATTATTAAAAATTCGGAAGGTAAAGAAAATTAAAACTGCCAGATAAAGATCTAAAGAAAGTCGATCGCCGAGCCAGGTAATTAAAATCGCAATTGACATATTAAAAAATAGACCAGACAAAAAAACCGTTAAGTTGTACTCTTTTTGCAGAGCGGCTTTCCAGGCGCCAAAGAGCGTATCAAGTAGCCCAATTATTCCCACCGCCGTGTACCTGGCATATTCAACCGGAATATTTAAGGGAAAAAGATAACCAACTAAAAGCCCAATTGCAAGGCCAATTAGACCGAAAATCACATTGCCTCCTTTTTCTTTCTTTGCCACAAAACCAAAAGTGGTGTGGCGTTAAAGATTGATGAATAAGTGCCGGTGGTAACGCCAATTAAAAGTGCTAAAATAAATGGCTTAATTGACTGCCCGCCGATTAAAAATAGCGCCAGGAGGGTTAAAATAACCGTAAATGAAGTGGAAATGGAGCGTCCCAAAGTTTGGGTAATTGATTCGTTAGCCACCGCTTCAAAGTCAGCGCCAGGAAGACGTCTTAAATTTTCCCGCACCCGGTCAAAAACCACGATTGTATCATGAACAGAAAAACCAAGCACAGTTAAAAGCGCGGTAATAAAATAGGCGTCAACTTCATATCCGGTAAAGTGGCCGACAATGGAAAAAACACCAATTACGACCAGAATATCATGGATAAGGGCTAAAACTGCAGAGAGGCCGAATTTAAACGAAGAATAAGGACGAGGAATATTGCGAAAAGCATAAGCGATATACAAAATGATAAAAAGGCACGCAAGTCCAACCGCCCATAACGCTTTGTTTCTCAAATCTTTTCCCACCACCGGCCCCACCGATTCATATCGGACTTCTTCAATCTCGTTGTATTTTGCTTTGAGCGTTTCTTTCTCTTTATCCACGGTTTCTTTTTCAATCGGCGCCGTTTTTATAAGTACTGTTTTATCGCCGGTTAAAACAATTGTTAGGCCCGGCAGATTCAGTGGCTTTAGCATGTCTTTAATTTCTTCAGTTTTTAAATCTTTATTTCTTGCCTCGCCGCCAGGCGGGTTTATTCTTAATTCCAAAATTGTTCCGCCTTTAAAATCAATGCCGAAGTTTAATCCCCAAAAAATTAAAGATAAAATCCCCGGCAAAATTATTAAGCCCGAGATAATAAACCACCATTTTTTCTTTGAACCAAGAAAATTCACGATTACTCCCTTAAATTTTTATCCATTTTTCCATCCGATTATTGACGAAAAGCCGCAACAAGGTTCGCGTTATGATAATGGCCGAAAAAAGCGAAACCAAGATTCCAATTGAAAGGGTGATGGCAAAACCGCGCACCAAGCCCGAGCCGAGCCAGATTAATATTAAACAAGTAATAAGCGAAGAAATATTAGAATCGCGGATAGAAAGCCAAGCGCGTTTAAATCCTTCCTCAATTGCTGCGCCCACGGTTTTTCCGGCTCTAAACTCTTCTTTCATTCTTTCAAAAATTAAAATATTAGCATCAACGGCCATGCCAATTGACAAGATAAATCCGGCCATTCCCGCTAAAGTCAAGGTAACTGGAATTAATTTAAAAAGTGCCAAGACAATTAATGAGTAAATTGCTAAGGCAAAGACAGCCAAAATTCCCGGCGTTTTATAATGGATTATCATAAATAAGGCAACAAGCAAAATGCCCAAAATTCCCGCAAGGAGTGATTTTTTAACGCTTTCTGGGCCGAGCGTAGCCGAGATGTTTCGCTGTTCAATTAATTTAATCGGCACTGGTAGTGAACCAGAAGTTAAAGAAATGGCTAAATTTTTGGCTTCTTTAATATCAAATTTGCCCGTAATTACCGCTTTACCTTCTGAAATTACTGTCTGGACGGTCGGCGCGGAAATTACTTCTTGATCAAGCTGTATTGCTACTTGTTTTTGTAAATTCCGCTCTGTAATATCTTTAAATAATTTTGCCCCTGCCTCATTAAATTCAATCGCCACTTCTGGTTCACCGGTTTGTTGATTCATTTCTACATCAGCCCGTTTTAAATTAGCGCCAGTAAGGCCTGTTTCTGTCCACTTTTCATCTTTTTGTTCCAAAAAAGTAAGCTGAGCGGTTTGGCCAATCATTTTGATCGCTTCTTCTGTTTCCGTAATTCCCGGAAGTTCCACGATAATGGTTTTTTGTGAACCGATTTGGCCTTTTTGCACCACCGGTTCGGCAACGCCAAGCGCATTAATTCTTTTTTCAATTACATTAACTATTCCTTGTTGGGCTTTGTCTCGATCTTTTTCTTCAATTTTTGAAAAATCACCTTCGTAGACAAGATGAATACCGCCTTTAAGATCTAATCCCTGATGAATTTTTAAATCCCTCTCAATATTAAGAGATTTAATATCAAGCGGGCTAACGTTTGGTCTATCAATCCAAAAAGCCAAAAAAGCAATGCCCAAAATGATGACTGGAATAATATATCGTCGCATAGTTTAATTTTAATAAAA
>CAZFRP010000039.1:4066-6339 GCA_964521415.1 uncultured Candidatus Saccharibacteria bacterium
TGCCCAAAATGATGACTGGAATAATATATCGTCGCATAGTTTAATTTTAATAAAATCGAGCAAGATGTCAAATAAATTTAGGGGCTTGACCCCACTTCGCTTCCCACTCCTCCCGCTAAGCGGGACGTCGTGGTGTCGCTACGTTAGGGGTCTGCGCCCCCACACCTATGCATAGGTGTGGGGGCTTGACAACCAGAGAGAGAGAGAGTTAAATGAAAGTGGAGGGCAAAATGCGCAAAGCGAAAATATTCTTTATCGCGGGATTAATAATGCTGGTGGCATCGGGAGGGATTTTATTTTGGCATTTAAAAGGAAAGCAGATTCAACCGGTCAAAGGTCAAGCAGCGCAACTATTTACAGAGCAATGGATAATTGAAAAATTTCGAGAAATGGATGTCTTGGTAATTTCTGGTGGAATTAATCATG
The DNA here is from genome assembly GCA_964521415.1 of uncultured Candidatus Saccharibacteria bacterium. GTDB lineage: Bacteria > Patescibacteriota > UBA1384 > JAPLVJ01 > JAPLVJ01 > CAZFRP01. The sequence goes on from CAZFRP010000039.1 coordinate 4,493, forward strand.
TAGTGGCAACAATGCCTTTAGGCCCCCAGGAATGGAAGATTTATGGTTGTTTAAAAAATATCTCTCCAGATCAATGTAATGAATTTTCTCGTGATTACGAAATTAATTATGTGGCTCTCGATTTTAAAAACAGAAATAGCGGTAATGTTTTAGTTACATGGCGATGGGGAGGCGAAACATCATTTGTTCAATTTGCTAATTCGCCAGAGCAAAATGATATTGATTTAGTACCAACCGTATGGCCATCGGGTGGTAATAATAGTACTTTTTCAAGTAATGGCTATTACAATGGTGCAATTACTGTAGATCCGGGGATGGCTCGCGGTCCATACCAATATTGGGGAACTAGTTGGCCGAAAAAGTGGTATATTAACGGCACAATTTATTAAATGAAAAAATTTTTGCCATATTTTTTCTTTATTTTAGGTCTTTGTGCGCTTTTTTATTCTCTTTTTCAAATTGTTGATACCACAAAATTGCCTCTTTTAGGCAGGTATGCAAAAGCGTATCAATATTACAAATTAGCGAAGAGATTCTCTCCTGCCAGCCCGCAGTACCGTCAATATTTGGCAATTTCGCACGCCTTACTTAAAAATCAAAAAAATTTCTCTTTTGAGACCAATCAAATGCCGATGCCGACAGCTGCGCCGCCGGGAGTTGGTAAATAATCTATATTTTTCCAAATCTGTTTTCTAAAACAATCACTCTTTTTTCAGCGAATTGAATTCATCGCGATCCACTTTTTGTTTGAGATCTTGTTTGATGAATGAGATATCCGATTTCATAATAGTGATATCTTTTTTCGTTACGTTAATATCTTTTTTCATCTCTACGATATCTTTTTTCATAATCCCGATATCTTTAGTATTTTGTTTCACCAGTATTTTGATGACAGCAATATCCTCAGTATTTTGAGCGACTTTGATAAACAACGCATCAATCTTTTTACCCTGTTCTTGTTGCATTTCAATTATTGGCTTAACTTGTGATTGAAAATGTTCGTCCATCACTTTTACATAACGGCTAAAAATTCCATCAATTTTATTTAAATCATTTTTATCCAAAGTCATTAATTCTCCTTATTCAAAAATAACACAATACTTAAAAATTTGCTTGTGGATATTTTATAAAAGATGATGTTTTTTTTCGGCGCGTATTGTCTCCACGATTTTTTTCACATCCTGGGCTTTGTCTTTGTGACAGACGAGTACCGCGTCAGGCGTATCAATAACAATAATATCTTTTACGCCAATGGTGGCAACTACGCGCTCGGTACCGTGAATTAAACATCCTGCTGTATCTATACCATAATGTTTGCAGCCGATGACCACATTTTCGCCAACCGCGCGCGATAATTTTTCCAGCAGACGGCCCCAGTTGCCAATGTCTGACCAGTCAAACTCGCCAGGTACCATCATTAAATTTTTCGCTTTTTCCGCAATCGCATAGTCAATGGAGATATTTTCAATTTTTTTATATTCACTTTCTAATTTACGGGGATTTTTGGCAATAATCTCAAGATGATTATAAATTTTAGGCGCGTGCTTTTTAAACAAATCCAAAATTACGCTGGGGCGTCCGATAAACATTCCGGCATTCCAGAAATGCTGACCTGATTTGACAAATTTCTCCGCATTTTTTTTATCCGGCTTTTCAATAAATTTATCAACTTCAAAAAATTTTGGATTTTGGAACTCTGCCTTCGCAGCACTCTCGCTTTGCTCGAATGTGGATTTTGGATTTATTTTGATATATCCCATTCCGGTATCTGGATCGGTTGGTTTAATCCCGATTGTCACAAGTCGATTCTCTTTAGCGACAGAAAAGGCGGTTTTTAAAACGCGGCG
>CAZFRP010000040.1:0-6337 GCA_964521415.1 uncultured Candidatus Saccharibacteria bacterium
CTTTTTGACAAAGATAAAATTCATATTAGTTCAATCGGCAATGCCGCCTGTTTTTTAATTCGGGAGAAAAATATTACTGAGATTACCCGGGAACAGGAACAGTCAGCCCATCCTTTAAAAACATTTTCCAATATTTTATCTGGGGAACTTTTTGAAGATGATAAAATTATTTTTGGCAATCAAGATTTTTTTGAACATATTCCGCTAAATACTTTAAGGCAAACTACAATTAATCATTCCCAAAAAGAAGCGGCCCTAAACTTTCTTAATTTGCTAAGGCGCGAAAGGGCAAAAACTGCCTCTGCTCTATTTTTAAAAGTTAAAGGAGAGACAAAAGAAAAAATTAGCACGCCTGAAACGCTTTATATTGATGAAAATAAAACGAAAAAGTTTTTAAGCAAAACAAAAAAAATCATCTCAAAATTTTCACTTAAACTAAACCGACAAAATTCCGGTTTTGGTAAGTTCTCTTTTTTACCAAAAAATTCAAGATATCTCTTTGTTGTACTGGCTCTAATAATCGGGGTAATTCTGGCAATATTAATTTTCAACACCGTTAAAAATCGTGATAACACGACCAATCAAAATGAAAGAAAAATTCTCATGCAGGCAGAAGATAAAAAGCGCGAAGGAGATGAAGCTCAAAAACAAAATCACAAACCGGTCGCTGAATCTCTTTATCAAGAAGCGATTAAAATCGCTGAGCCAATAAACAGCAAAGAGAGCAAGGATTTAATTGCCAAAATCAACGTTGAGATTGATAAAATGAATAATATTAGCCGCAAAGATGCCAAAGAGGTGCTTGACTTATTATTTTTAAAAGAACCTGAAGTATTACAAATTTATACCACCGGCAAGGATATCTTTTTCGTTGATAAAAAATCAAATCAGCTTTATCAAAATAAAGATAGTAAGGCGCCGCTTTCGCATTCGGCCGGCAAATTTATCGTCGGCACTTTTCAGCCACAAGAAAATCTCATTATCATTGAGCAGGACAAAGAAGGCATTTTTGAATACAATATTGACGAGGGAAAATTAAACAAAGCCGAAATCGTTTTTGAGGGAAAGTGGGAGGGTGCTAAAGCCATCGCGACTTATTTTACTAATCTTTATCTCTTAAATTCTGATGATGGACAAATTTATAAACACGAAAAAACCGCGGCTGGTTACTCAAAAGCCATTTCCTATGTTAACAAAGATAAAATCGATCTTAAAAATGCCATCTCAATTTCCCTTGATGGCTATCTTTATGTTTTAAAAAACGATGGTCAAATTTTAAAATTAATGGCCGGTCGTCCGGTTTCGGATTTTTCTATATCAAGTGTTCCTGAAACTGATACAAAGATAAAAAATCCTCAAAAAATTGTCACCTCAGTTGATTCAACCAAACTGTATATTTTATCTGATAATAAAATCATTGTCCTTGAGAAAAATGGCATCTATAGTAAAACTTATATCATAAATGGTATCGATGTAATTTCTGATTTTACTTTAAATAATAAAAATAAAAAAATTGTGCTACTTTCTAACAATAAAGTTTACGAAATTGGCCTCTAAAAATTAGGAATTAAATCAAAGTAATAAAATATCAAAATAATTATTGCTGATGCAAGCAAAAAACCAGAAAAAAGCTGTTTTTTGGTATGACGAACTAAATAAAGCCGGGACCATAAAACCGCTGGAATTAATATTAAGACCGGCCAAAACTGATAGCCAAAAAGAAATAAAATTGCCAGCGAAAAATAGGTAATGCCGCTGGCATGCAAGCTAATTTTACGATAAACGTTAACCACAAAAAGCAGAAAAATCAAGATAAAAAGCGATAATAAAATCAAAAAAAGCGGTTCTGGCTTATTCAAAAAATATATTAGTATGCTCTCAAAAAACAGAATAATACTTCCCCGCGAAAGTAAGAAGCCGCGATTTTTTAAAACTTTTTTATTATAAACAATGTCATCAATCACAATGCCTCTTTTGGAAAAATAGAGATAAATACAGCTTGGCAAAAATCCATTTAAAAACACCGCTACTAAAGTTAAGATGATTGTTTGGGTTTGTGTAAGTGCGCTTTTTTCAATTCCCAGTAGAATAATAATCAATATTAAAAACAAAGGATTAAATATAAGAGATAAAAATTCGGCAAACTTTTTCATTACATCCTCTTTTTGGCCTCAATACCCAAAATATCTAAAGTATTTTTAAGCACTATTTGCGTACACATAACTTGTATAATTCGCGCCTTTTTTTGCGCTTGGTTTTTTTCATCAATCACGCGGCATTTTTCGTAAAAATGATGGAAAGCCGTAGCTAATTTTAAGGCATAAAGAGTGATTTTATGTACCGCAAGATCATCTGTTACCTCGTAAATCAAATCTGGAAATCTAATTAGATGTTTAATAAGAGAAATTTCAGCAGGATTAATTAGTAATTTTAAATTTTTATTTGGAATTTTTAATTTTTCATTTTTAATTTTTAATTTAGCGAGGATACCGTGTATCCGAGCGCTGGCGTATTGAATATAATAAACCGGATTCTCTTCGGACTGCTTTTTCGCTAATTTAAGATCAAAATCCAAGTGCGTTTCCGGCGCTCTTTCTGCCATCATAAACCGAAAAACATCTTTATTAACTTCATCTAAAACCTGTCTGGCAGTTACATATGTTCCCAGCCGCTTTGACATTTTTTCAACCTTTTCGCCATGTTTAAGCCGCACGAATTGGTATAAAATAATTTTTAAAAACTCCTTTTTTACACCCAAGGCTTTTAGGGCATCTTCCATTTTTTGAATATGGCCATAAGTATTGGCGCCAAGCACATCAATTGCCTGATCAAATTTCCGATGATATTTATTAAGATGATAAGCCAGATCATTGGCAAAATAGGTGGGAGTTTTTTCTTTATCACTGCGCAATAAAACATATTGCAAAAACCAGAGCGCTCCCTCTTTTTCTTTTGCCAAACCGTGCTTAATTAATTTTGAAATCACTGATTTTGTTTCATGCTTTTTTAAAATATCGCTTTCGTAAATAAAATTATCAAATACAATTCCCATATCTTGGCAATCTTTTTTAATCTGCTTGATAATTTTTTTTATTCCGTGTCTGGCAAAATATTCTGCTGATACTTTTTTGGGACTTTTTATGCTACCGGCAATTTCTTTTACATAATTACCTTGATATCCACCTTCGGGAAATTTGATTTTTTTACCTTGTTTTTTTAAATACCAATATAATAAAGTTTTTCCAAAAATATTAACCTGATTTCCCACATCGTTGACATAAAACTCACGCGTAACTTTAAAACCAGCTCGTGAAAGCACATTAGCAATTATATCTCCTATCGGCCCGCCGCGCGCGTTGCCGATGTGAAGCGGGCCGGTTGGGTTTGCGGAAATAAATTCAACTAAAACTTTTTTACCCTGCCCCAAATTATTGCTGCCAAAATCTTCTTTTTGTTTCAATATTTCGTCAAGATTTTTCGTCAGCCATTTTTTAGAAAGATAAATATTAATGAAGCCGGGTGACGCAATCTCAATCTTTTCTATCATCTGGTTTTGTTTTATCTTTGAGACAAGCTCTTTTGCCATCTCAACTGGTGTTTTTTTTGATTTTTTTGCCAACAAAAAAGCAACATTCGTGCTAAAATCGCCAAACTTTTCTTCTTTTGTCATTTCAAGATGAATTTTTTCTCCAATTTGGCGAGAAAGATAATTTTCTAATTCATTTTTTAGCATCTTCATTTACATTTTAATTAATTTTTGTTATTATATCAATCAATGAAAAAATTTTTTAATCACGCTGCTAAAAAAATTGTCTCTTTTTTCAAAAATTACTACAAGCTTGGCATAAAATCTCTCCAGCCAAGAAAATATGGTACAAAGCCGATTTTACTATTTTGCGGCCAGACCGCCCTAATTATTTTGGGATTATTTTTGCTACTAGTGGCTTGGTATTCTAAAGATTTGCCCACGCCTGGCAGAATCCAAAGAAGAATGTCGGCTGAATCAACCAAGATTTTGGATCGAAACGGCAATCTTCTTTATTCTGTTCATGGCGATGAAAACCGCACGATTTTAAAAAAGGAAGAGATTCCGGAGAATATTAAACAAGCTACCATTTCCGTGGAAGACAAAAATTTTTATAAACACTTTGGTCTTGATTTTCGCGGCATTGCCCGGGCGACGGTTTATAATATCTCCCATCGGGGTAAAAAAATTCAGGGCGGCTCAACTTTAACGCAACAATTTGTCAAAAATGCCTTACTTACTCCCAAAAGAACTTTTACCCGTAAAATCAAAGAAGCAATTTTGTCAATTGAGCTGGAAATTATTTATTCTAAAGACGATATCTTGGCAATGTATCTAAATGAAATTCCCTATGGCTCTAACGCTTATGGAATTGAAGCGGCATCTACCACTTTTTTTGGCAAAAAAGCCAAAGATCTTACGCTTGAGGAAGCCGCGCAACTTTCCGCTCTCCCGAAAGCGCCGACTTATTATTCGCCATATGGCACTCATACAGACGAAATGACGGCACGTAAAGATCTGGTTTTAAATAGAATGACTTCCTGCCATTTTATTACCGAAGAAGAAGCCAACACTGCCAAAGCGAAAAAACTTTCCTTTGTCCCGCGCCGCGAATCAATCACGGCACCGCATTTTGTGATGTATGTCAAAGAAGTTTTGGCGGAAAAATATGGCGATAAAATTGTGGAAACCGGCGGCCTGACAGTAACCACGACCCTGGATTTAGAAAAACAGAAAGTTGCCCAGGAGGTCGTTGATAAATATGGACCGGAAAATTTAAAAAAAGCCAGAGCCAAAAATGCCGCCATGGTGGCCATTGATCCTAAAACCGGGCAAATATTGGCCATGATTGGCTCACGCGATTATTTTAATACTGAAATTGACGGCAATGTTAATGTTACCATCTCTAAAAGACAGCCGGGCTCTTCATTTAAACCGGTTGTTTACGCTACCGGATTTAAAACGCAGTGGTCCCCATCTTCGGTTTTATTTGACCTTAAAACCGACTTTGGCGGTGGCTACTCACCGGATGATTATGATGAAAGAACACGCGGTCCGGTCACTATTCGCACTGCTCTTTCAAATTCTTTAAACATTCCTGCCGTTAAAATGCTGGGATTGGTCGGACTTGATGAAGCGCTAAAAACTGCTTCGGATTTTGGTATTAGTACTTTAAATCAAAAAGACAGATATGGCCTTTCATTAGTACTTGGCGGCGGCGAGGTTAAACTTTTGGAATTAACGGGTGCCTACTCTGTCTTTGCCAATGAAGGCACAAGAAATGACGTTACGCCGATTTTAAAAGTCGTGGATCAGCGCGGCGATGTTCTTGAAGAATACAAAGAAAAACAGAATCAAAAACAAATTATTGAACCTGAAGTTGCTTATGAAATTTCCTCAATTTTATCTGATAACCAAGCCAGGGCGCCAATTTTCGGCTCACGCAGTTCTCTTTATATTGAGGGACGAACAGTGGCGGCAAAAACTGGCACCACCGATGCTTTTCGCGACGCTTGGACAATGGGATATACACCTTCGCTTACAGTTGGTGTCTGGGTAGGAAATAATGATAATTCATCAATGTCAGGAACACGAGGCGCTGGTGCCATGGCAGCCGCACCAATTTTTCATGATTTTATGGCCAAATCACTTTCGGGTACCGCAAATGAAGAATTTAAACGACCAGGAGGAATTACCGACGTTACGGTTGATACTTTAACGGGAAAATTACCGGTTGCTGGCGGACAGACCCGCAAAGATATTTTTGCCTCTTGGCAAATTCCTAAAGAACGCGCCTTTTCAAATGGCACGGTAAAAATTGATACGCTTTGTGGAGATAAATTAGCCACTGACCAAACTCCGCCAGAATATGTTGAAGAAAGAATTTATCGTATTATCCATTCTGAAAAACCAGATAATCCAAACTGGGAAGGACCAGTTAGGGCGTGGGCGGCGGCAAATGGCTATAATCAAAGTCCACCAAAAGAATATTGCCCGGCACATCAAAGCGGTAACCAACCCTCAATTTCAATAACAAGTCCCAGTAATGGTGCTAATGTTTCAGATACTTTTTCTATTACTACTTCTGTCTCAGCACCAAACGGTGTTTCTAAAGTAGAATTTTATATTGATGATATTACGATTGGCACGACAACATCTTCGCCCTACTCAATCTCCTATAACTCATCTTCACTATCTTCAGGAAGCCATAAAATATCCGCCACGATTTTTGACAGTGCCGGCTTTAAGGCCAGTTCCTCTATTGATGTCTCTGTTTCTTCTGATAGCACTCCACCTACCGCCCCAACAAAT
>CAZFRP010000041.1:0-6331 GCA_964521415.1 uncultured Candidatus Saccharibacteria bacterium
AATTTTTTTTGGCAAATTACTTTAACGGTTCTTTGACAATTTCTTTGGCTTTGGCAACGCCTTTGCGGACTGATTCCCCGCCTTCTTCGGTAATTTCGCCAGCCGCTTTCTCTGCCTCGACAATTACATTAGTGGCCGCTTCTTCGCCCGCTCCGGCCGTCTTTTTGGTTGCATGCACTGCACCCACAATAACATCGGCCACCAAGCCTTCTGCATCTTTGCCTGTCTCTTTGGCGATTTCAAAAACCGCATGGATTAAATCGCCTACGGTAGCTGCGCCTTCTTTAATAATGTCGTGACTGGCTGAGACAACAGTTTTCCCGGCTTCGCCGGTGCCGGAAATAACACCAAGCAAGGTTTTTTTTACTTCCATTTTTCCTCCTCTGGAGGTAAAACAAGGTTCTCCGATGAACATCGGAGGTTCTTATTTTGTCCTCCCTATACAAATTTACTTCGTAAATTTATCGGGCGGTAAAATCGCAAAGCGATTTTACTTAGCCCACCTTATTTTAATTATTTTTTATTTATATCTACGTTTAATGACTTATTGATTTTATTATACCAAAAAATCACATAAAGCGATATAAATCAAACAACGCGTCGTGCGAAAAGGGCCATCGCTGGTATTAGAGAATAATTTAAATCCAAACCTATCTTAAATTAAAGTATAAAAGGGCAAACCCAGCAATTATATAAGGTAGATAAAAAGCCGGTAGTTGAAATTTGCCGATTTTAATCCATTGATACCAGCCTGCTTTTTGTGGGTTCCAATCTTTAAATGGAAACCTAGGATTTACTACAAACCACATAAAATCCTGCAAGACGCTTCCTAACAGATAACCAGCAATAATAAATCTAAATAATTGCCAACTAAAATTTAGAACCAAAGGTAAGGACAAAAGCAAAGGAAAGGTGACAAACCAAAGAAGAACGTGATAACCGCGCACTGTTTTCTTGCCAATTTTAAAAGTCCAGTCACACGCTCTTGATGCCCCAACATATTCACACTCAATATATGCCTCCCAGAATGCCGAAACAAAAAATGCCAGCAATATTAATCCAAAAATCGTCCATTCTTTCATTGTAAGTTTATTATACCAAAAAAGGGCCTGGAGGGGATCAAAGAGGCGTCAAATTTGGTATGAATTTATTGTCTTTTCTAAAATAGTTTTTTTATCTATTTTATATTTCCAAATCCCATTTTTTCTTTCAGAATTAATATAAATGTCTGGCGAAAAGTTTATTTCTTTTTGAAATTTAATTATATTTTCTTTGCCGGTAATAGTTACCTCTGTATTTCTTTTATCAATACGGCTCTCAATTTCGAAATCCTTTAATAACTCCTTAACTAATCGCAAAATTGTTTTGGAATACTGATAGCCCCTGACCTTTTTATTATTTTTATTAAATGTCACACATCCTTCGTCGTCAAAAAATGCTTTTAAAAATGCTCTCTTTTCTGGTTGCGAGGCATTCTTTATGTAACTAAGTAGCTCCTTACATTTGTTTTGGCTATAATTTTTTAATTCAATTGAATGCCAAGTAAGCTTTAAAACTTCATTATCTCGTTGCGAGATGGTAGGTTTCAGTTTAAATAATTTTTTTACCAACCTCGTCATTCTTTTAAGTTGAGATTTATTTTTGTTGTAGTAGCCGCAATGCCGTTCTCTAATTTCTCCGTCAAACAAAAAATGAGCCAGCGTTTTAGTTAAATCTGGCGACCATTGAGATGGTTTGAGAATATTGATTCTCTTTTTCCTGTTTGCCTTGAGGATACCATTTAGAATCCGCTGCCTAATTCTTTTTTTAGCGCTCTCTGTAAGAATTATGGAATGAGAAACCCAGTCATAGATAGTAGTTTTTGGGATTTGTAAAATTGTAACAAGTTCATTTAAAGAATAACCCCTTTTTCTAAGGAACGTACATTTTTCTCTGATTTCTTTTGGATGCGGATATCCTCTCATCAATTCCTTAGGGCCTGGCGGGGATCGAACCCGCGACACATTGCTTAACGTACCACACTAAGTTACCTTAGCCCCACTAAACGCGGGTTGTAGTCTGGACTATCTCTTCACCATCGCAGGTGCACTGCGTATAGTCTCTGAGGATCCCTTGGCAGGTTTCCTGCTGATTTTCCCGTTTTGGGACTTTCCAGCATATAGCAGTGTCCACTTTACGGGTTCTCTTTCCCGTAAAGGCTCTATTATTAAAGGCAATTGCTCTACCACTGAGCTACAGGCCCGCCCGCAACGCCAGCAAGATGCTGTCTTGCGTGGCGGGCGGGCCCATTCTCAAACTCTATTTTTTAAATATCTTCTTCCAAATCCTGTTTTAAAATATTTTTCTCTTTGAATGGCTTTGTTTTTATTTAAACATGCTTCAAAATAAATAAGTTTAAGCGGTTTTCTTAATTCTGTTGACAAAATTTTTCCGTCAGAATGTTCTGATAATCTTCTTTTTAAATTATTAGTAAAACCAATGTAGAGTTTGCTATCTTTATTGCTTTTTAGAACATAGGTAAAATACATTTTCAGTTTCTATAAATTTAATATACTATCTTTTGCTCATAAAATCAATGGATTGTCTTGCGGTTTTTTGACAACTTTCAAAAAACGTTTTATTCTGAAAATAATATATATAATATTGAATAAGCCCGCCCAATCTTCCCGTTCGCCTCGAGTCCGCTATTCGCGGAACGGCTTACGGGGCGATTATTGGCGGGTAAAGAGAGGGCTTATGGACGAAGTCAAAAAATTTAGAATTATTTTTTGGGTTACTTTTGGTTTAGCGGTGATTATTATCGGCGCTGGTTCTTGGTGGTTTATGAAAGACAGAGCTAATAAAGAGCAGGTTATTTCGGAGAAGGATTCAAAAATTTCCCAGCTTCAGGCAGAAATTGATAAAACCAAGAGCGCTTCAGAAAGCGAAGGTAGCCAGCTGGAAAAAGAGAATACTGAACTAAAATCTTCCAATACAAAACTGACAAAAGAAAACAACGATCTTAAAGCCGCAAAGGCAAAGGCACTCACATATAATGAATTTTTTAAATATTTGACCTCTGTTATCAAGGCGCATGCTGGATTTTCCGGCTGGACCGATGCGGAATTCCAAGCCGGCAAAACTAAAGCCGAAGCCACGGGCAATACTAATTTTGTTTCAACCATAAATTGGGCTTGGTATCAAACCAGTATACCTCCGGCCGACAGAGTTGTCCGCGTTTGGGAAGAAACCGCTGCCGGAATTGAAAACGCATTAAAATAGAACCTATAATTTTCTTTTTAAAAATCCATATGACAGTATAGAAAATATGGCTAAGAAAAGAATACTCGTCAATGCGGCAATAATCAAAATAATTTGTTTTGGAACCGGAGAACCCGTTTCAGGTAAACCAGTAGAAACATTTACTGTCGCCGGAATGTTGGCAATGGTTGTCTCACCGCTACCAGTACCGATGACATAAATATAAAAACTGTATGTCCCGGTTTTCGTTCCGGCAGGAGCGTTTAAGGTGATATTAAAGGTTTTTGTTTCGCCATCGCCAACATTTGCATAAATAGATGGTGTAAAGGAAAACCAGTTTTCATATCCAGAGGCAGCTTTCAAAGTAATTGAACTAAATTTTGCGGATGTGTTGACTGCATTGACGATTGTACTGGGAATATCGTTAACATCACCCAGGGCCCGATAGAGCCCGCCGGTCTGGTTACTCATATACTGAAAGCCAGAGATCGCATCTGGATGAGGACCGCCAGTATAAGAATTAATCGTAACTACCCTGATATCCGCGCTTTTTAATTGTGCAACCACGGTTTGAAAATCTAAATCATCAGCTGTTCCAGCTGTTGCGTCTCTGCCCGGATCGCCACCATACGTATTCGGAGCATAAAAATCTTCATCGTGAACCGGAGCATCACCCATTAAAACCACCACTTTAATGGCATTATTGCGCCAACTGACAAATCGGCTTTAATATAAAACCCTAGTATAATCCTGCGGAACATCCCCGCCAAAACCCATTGTGAGATTATTGATTGTCGTTGAAGCAGTGTCTGTATTTGTCGTTAAATCTTGATCTAAATTCCAGGCATAATCACCGCTTAAGGCATCTCCATATATAACACCCTCTTCGCCGTCATCTTCATAACCAGTGTAGGTAAAAGTCCCCGGATAATCCATAAAAGAAGCGACCCCAAATTTAGAATCGCTGTAGGAAGAACGAATCTGAGTCATTATAGTCGTCGCTTCGCTTTTGCATTCAGCCAGTTCGTCAATTAAACTCGAGCTTAGATCTAAAATAAACAAAACATCGAGCGGCACCGAGGAAGCAGTCACCCCGGTATTAAGCGGTTGGGGTGAAGCTGATGTTCCTGGGAGTAAATTAGCTGAAACACTGGTTGGGCTAACAGAGGTGGCGTTTGCTTGCAATGAAAACATAAAAATCATCGGAAATAAAATCAGAAAAACTAGGGCTTTTTTGGTATAAATTTTCGTTTTCATTTTATTTTCCTGTTTTTTTATAATTTTCTAAAGAAACTGGTGGTGATAATTATTAGTGGTGGGAGAACTATAAACATGGTGTGATATTTCCAAACCAAGGCCGCAGTTTTGGAAGTGATAATCAAATTGGCACGCAATACCTCGGGCATAAGAGTCATTATGGAAGATATAATTAATCCGGCCGTCAGAAATCCGACTGCGGTCATTATAAACGGGCCATAAACGCCAGAGCGTTGTTCGTCGGCACTCATTCCGCCCCGCGTTACCAAAAGGGCGGTAAATAAAATAAAAAGCCCCACTGAAATCGTAAACAAAGAAAGATTAGCCGCCCAAGAGCCAAGCGCGCCGCCTCTAGCTACGACGAACTGAAAAACCGTTTCGCTCCAGACCGCGGCCACAGCCGCGGCAACATACGAGGCCAGACAAATTATAGCGATTTTGTTTTTCGGTAAAATAAAACCGTAGACCGACGCCCCAATAAAACAAAGAACAATAAAGGTATCCCAAGATAAACTGATCATTTACCCCTCAATTTAAGTTTAGAGAAATTATTTTTAATGTCAAGCCCGCTCGGGGTCAAGCTTTATTCTCCGCCTGGAATCACTTTGTCGCTTGAGGCATTTATTTGAATGCTTAAAGAATCAGTTCCGCTTTCTTGTCCATACTCTACATACCACCAAAGCCAGTCATTTGGCTCTCCTCTTTTTAAAGTAAGCTCAATATTCCAGTCAAGATGAGTGTCGCGAAATTCAACGCCGCCATTTTTTTCTGCGGTCTGAAGTGCTGCGGCATAACTTAATTTCCAGTACTTGGTATCAATTGGCAGCAAACCCATACCAAGATAGTCATCAACCGGGATTATTGCCCTGATAAACCGTTTGCTTTCCTGTGAGATGGTAAAAACAAAATGATTTGTCGGTTCATTTTTTGAATCAAAAACATAAGTTTCCGTGCCGCTATTTACATTAAGCGAAGTCAACTTAACCGAAAAAGCGACCAAAACTGCATTCTGGTGCCAGGCGAGCGCTTTTTCTTGTGATGTCGCAAAATTCTCTTTTGAACTTTGGATGACAGATTCAGGATCAATATTGCTCAAATTTTCTTCTGTGACCTCGGTGCCATTGGTATTTTCATTTTGCTGTTCTTCAGGTGGTGTTTGTTTTTCTGCCTGCTTTGGTTTTAGCAACAAAAAATAAGCGGCCACACCAGCAATTATCAAAACCAAAAGTAGGATAAAGGGGATAAACTTTCGTAATTGCTCCATTTAAAATGCCCTTCCTTATTTATTATTGTAAAATATTAATAGAAAACGCGCAACTTATATGAATTATTTTTTGATTAGCTTTTTATTGGGAACTTTCTTTGCTGACTCTTTGGTTTTAAATGATTTTGGCGAAAAAGTGATTTTAGGAATGATGGCCGCGCTTTTTCTGGTTTTTTTAATATTTCGTCGCGATAAAGTGGTAAAAACTTTAGCTCTTTTTTGCCTGGGAATTTTGGCGGCGCTTTTTTATTTTCAATTTTTTGTCCAAAAAAATTCGCCAGAATACATTTCACATTATGTCGGCCAGGAAATTACTTTGCAGGGAAAAATTGCTGATTATCCGCAAAAAGATGATAAAAATACCAAGTTGACTTTAAAAATCAATAATATAAAGGGAAAAATTTTGGTTTTTGCTCCCAATTTTCCCGAACGAGAGTATGGCGAAGAAATTAAAGTCAAAGGCAAATTAGAAGAACCGCCGGTTTTTGATGAATTTAGCTACAGAAATTATCTCAAAGGCAAAGGGATTTATGCCACTATTAGAAATCCCGAAATTGAAACATTATCAGG
>CAZFRP010000042.1:0-6325 GCA_964521415.1 uncultured Candidatus Saccharibacteria bacterium
AAGAGGAGGATTCGCGTCTGGCTGATTTTATTGAAGATAAAGAAGCGCTTTCTCCTGAGGAAGTGGCGATTTATGAATTAATGAAAGACCATATTAGTCAGTCGCTCGCCTATCTTTCTCCGCGCGAGCAGAAAATTTTGCGAATGCGATTTGGCCTTGAAACCGGCCGGACCCATACTTTAGAAGAAGTTGGTCAGGAGTTTGGCGTCACCCGAGAACGTATTCGCCAAATTGAATCTAAAGCCCTGCAAAAATTAAAAAAGCACAAAGAAGCGCAAAAGTTGATTGACTATATCAAGTAAATCCTTTAAGATATTAACGCAATTGGTTTTTGAGCTCCGGAGTAGCTCAATGGCCCGCCTCGACTCGCGGAGCTCGTCGACGCGAGGCGGGTAGAGTAATTCGCTCGTTAAAAATAATAAAATAGACTTTCGATTCCGGGGTAGCTCAATGGTGGAGCAAGAAGCTGTTAACTTCAAGGTTGCGAGTTCGAGTCTCGCCCCCGGAGTTGAGCGTCTATTTATCAAATTATCAAATTGGTTACAGGTTCGCTATTGCGAAAGCAATCCCGCAAAGCGGGCGTCCGACCTCCGGAGTTTAGAAACCAATATTATATCTTCCGAAACTTTATGTTATTCGGATTTTTTGTGCTAAAATGAGAGAAATGGGCATTAGACAAAAACTTCTCAATTTTTTTGTCAAAAGAAAATTGTTTTCTGCCCTTTTTACGGTTTTAATTTTAGAATCGGTTTTTGCCGCCATTTTTATTTATAAATTTGGCCCGCAAAATTTTGCTAATAAAACCCGAAATGAAGAAGAGAATATTGGCGGCTTGCCACCAATACAAACCCAAAATACCTTTGCTTTCCCGATTGACCAATTTAAAGAAAGAATAACAAAAAAGCCGTTTGGAATTTATATTACGCCGCAGAATTCGCCAATAAGCCCGGAGCGATTTACCGGCTATCACACCGGCGTTGATGTTGAATATCAAGATATTACTTCTGACGTGCCAGTCTATGCCATTGCTGATGGAAAAATTGTCCTATCAGAAACTGCCTCAGGTTATGGCGGCGTTTTTATGGCTGAAATTGGTATAGATGGCAAACCTCATAACGTTTTATATGGCCACATCAGACCAAGCAGTTTGCCCAAAACAGGCCAAGAATTTAAAAAAGGCGAAAAATTAGCTTTACTCGGAACCGGTTTTAGTAAAGAAACCGACAATGAAAGGAAGCATTTGCATTTTGCCGTGCTTTCTGATACTAGAGATGATATTAAAGGTTATGTTCAAAATAAATCAGAGTTATCTGGCTGGATTGACCCCTTAGTTTATTTTGAGTCCCGCCAAGGTAGGACGAAAAACAAACTTTCCCTTGGGGGATACTCTGCGTCTTGACGCAGAGTGGTTTATTTTAATAAAATTAGCTTAAAGGGAAAAAGGAAGGACAAATGGAAAATTACGAAACAGAAACTAAAACTCAAAAAGATTTTGATAAAACAATTTCTCCGACTCTGGTTTGCACTGTCCTTTCAATATTAATGATAATTGGTCTCATCTTGGGCTTTGCCACCAAAAGTGCGCTTATTGTCGCCCTATTTTTATTACCCGTGGTTGCCTACGAGATTTACCGCACCAGAGGTCCTTACACTTCGTTTTCTTCTTGGATGATACTTGTGGTTTTGCTGGCCGAAATTGTTTTGATTGTTTTTAACATCAATTACGATTTGGGAAAATTCTTAGATCTTGATTATACCTATGTCGGCGGCCAATACGTACCCTTGGGCGATATTAAAATTCTTGGGCCAACGCTTTTGGCGATTTTTTCTTTAATCTTGCTTTTGCGTACCTATGGCCCTTATACAAAATGGCTGAGCGTGATTATCTTTGTCTCGGCATTTATAATGGTCTACATTTTAAGTCCAATAATGTTTAAAGAATTAATCAGGTCCGCCGTGCAGCATATTTTTTGGTATTTTTAAATTTTCTATTAATTTACGTGATATAATAGGAGTAAATAATATGGAAAACAAAAAAGATGCTCAGCCGTCGCAACCGAAAAAAAGTAATACTGCCTTGATTATTATTTTAATTGTTATCGTCGCGGTAATTGTCCTTGCCGGTTTGGCAGTTGGTGGCTGGTACGGTTGGAAACATTGGATAAAGAAAGACCAAAGTACCAATACTTCTGAAACTAAAAAAGCTTCGTCGCTTACTTTAACCCAACTTGAAGAAATTTTGAAGTACCCGAACGGAACAATAACCGAGACAGATCACACAAAAGCTAGCGGCAGCACTTCTGTTTTGAGAATGGAAACAAGCGACAAAGTAGTTACGGTTTATAATTATTATTTAAACTTAAATTCCACTCAAAAATGGACCGTCACCAAAAAATCTCTTGAAGCCGATAATAGTAGCGCCAGTGTTACTTACTCCGCAACAAATAATGAATTCACTGTTGATATAGGAATTGTTGAAAAATATGGCGGCATGATTTCAATTGATGTGTACATTGATGCTGAAAATCTGCCGATAGGCACCGCAAGCTCAACTTCATCTTCAAACAATACTAATTCTGCCAATGCCAACACTAACACCACCAACAAAACTACTTCTTCTGACTACATTATTGCTGATTCTAACACGCGTTTGATTTCAAGGTCCGAACTTACAAGTTTAACCCCATGGCAGTTAAAGGTGGCCAGAAATGAAATTTATGCGCGTCACGGCCGCGCCTTTGTTCATAAAGATTTGCAGTGCTATTTTGCTAAGAAAAGCTGGTACAAATCGGATGTAAATTTTTCGGAAAACTTATTAAGTAATACCGAAAATCAAAATGTTGCTGTGATTTTAAGTTACGAATACGAAATAAATAGCCCGCTACTTTCTACAGATAGTGGCTGCAATACTAATTAAATTCAAAATTTTAACTTTAATTTGCCTTGATAATCTTGTTTTTGATAAAATCATCAATGAAAAGGTTTTATGTTTAAAGTTTTTCTTGATGCCTTAATTGATAGCGCCAAGATGCTACCGTTTTTGCTTTTGATTTATATCGGTATTGAATTTTTGGAATATAAATTTGAGACAAAAATTCGCGAAAAAGTTGAACGTGCCGGTCGCGCTGGCCCAGCCATAGGATCGCTTTTTGGCTCAATTCCACAATGCGGTTTTTCGATATTATCAACCGCGCTTTATACCCAACGTCTGGTCACCCTTGGCACATTACTTGCAGTTTATTTATCAACATCTGACGAAGCCATTCCCATGATTTTATCTAGACCAGATAAAGTAAAAATTGTCTTACCACTGATTGGAATTAAAATATTAATCGCTCTCTTTTTTGGCTATTTGATTGATTTAATTTTTGTAAAATCTAATAAAAAAATTCTCACTCACGTTGCAAAGCACAAATACGGCGAATGCGAAAATTATCAAACAGAAATTAAATTAGAAGAGAAGGCCTGCTGCGGGCATGATTTAGTGGTTAAAAAACCGGACTACAAAGAACTTTTTTTGCACCCTATTATCCATACCGCGAAAATTTTTCTTTTTATTTTTGCCGTATCATTTTTGATTGGCTTTTTGTTTTTTAAATTCGGTGAAGGCGGCATTGCCAAATTATTTTTAGGCCACTCAATTTTTCAGCCAATACTTGCAGCATTTATTGGGCTAATACCAAACTGCTCGGCATCAGTGGCAATTACCCAGTTATATCTTGACAGTGCCATCAGTTTTGGTTCGGTGATTGCCGGACTTTCTGCTGGCGCTGGCCTTGGCTTGATTGTCTTATTTAAAGAAAATAAAAATCTAAAAGATACCTTGCGGATAATTGGATTACTTCTTTTAATCAGTATTTTTGTCGGAATTTTGATACAGCAATTTTACGGCTAATATTGTATAATATTAATTAACAGGGGAACAATGAAGCAGGGAAAACCGAAAATTTTCTGGATAATCTTGGGGGTCATTATCGCTTTAATTTTGGGCGGCTTTTTTTATTATTATTTTAAAGTTTATACGCCGGCAAAAAAAGCCAGAGAAGCAAATGAAAATGGCAATTCAAATAAAGTCAGCGCTGCCTGCCAAAATCTTGATACTTCAAGTTGGCAAACTTATTCGCCGGGTTATTCCATTAAATATCCGCCAGATTGGGAATATGCGGTAATTTCTTATTCTCAGCCGCCGGGCGAAAATGCCGATGTCAGTCCGCCGCCTTGGATAATCTCTTTTGCGCCCAAAAATCAAAATGCAATTGTTTGGCTCGGCGAAGTCGCCCGCACTTTAGAGGATTTTAAAAAAATCTTGGAGGCCGCCTCCCCTGCTTTTAAAATTATAAAAGAAGAAAAAACGAAAATTGGAGACAAAGAGGCAACCAAATTAACTCTCTCTGGCGGCGGAGTTTCTTATAAAACTCTAGTTTATTATGTTTCATCAGGTAATGTTTTGCCGGTTTTTCGCGGACCTGACCAGGATGCGCAGTTTACCAATTGCGAACCGCAAATTTTTAAGAAGATGTTAGAAAACTATCAATTTACCAAATGGCCAGGCGAAGGAGTATAATTATCGCAATCTTTTATTTTTTATTTTTATTCTGTGTCTCTTGTTGATTATTTTGAATAGGTTGCTTTTTTGATTTTTTAAAAACAACGATAATGCCGATAATTATTAAAACAAGAATAATAAAGAGAAATATTAGCACTGGAAGAGCTCGAATCAAGAAAAAAAGAATCATTGAAAGAGGACTTCCTGACTCACCTGAAGAATTGGTGTTTGAATTTAATGACGGGACTGGATTATTTTGTGCAATAATATTGACATAATTTTGGCTCTTTGAATTTGAATTTTTGGCAGCGCTATTCCCTTTTTGACTGGAACTAGTAAAACCAGTGCCAGAGGTCGCCGAAGCCGCATCATAAGCATTAACAGCAAAACGATAATCCAAATCAAGGTACGCTTGGTTGTCATGAACAGCATAACCTCTTTCGTAACAATTGGCTAATCCATGAAACCAGACCGCGTGGCTGTTTGCATCAGCGTCGGCTAAAGTGAGCACGTAATATCCTGTAGGCATTGCAACATCTGGAAAATCAAAAATCACCCACGCCTCGGTGTTGGTAATGGTTTGAGTTTTTGAAGCAATTGTCTGGGTGGTTGAACCAGTGTCACCAATAACCTCGGCTTTCACTTGAGCGGTCTGACCAATCTCGGCTTTGACTCGGACCGAAACAGCATCCAAAGTATTTTTAGTTGGCACAAAAATCTGCCCTGGTTCATGAGATAAGAAAGTATAAGCAGGCGTTGTGGGGATTAAAGAACATGACTGGTCAATATCGGATACAGCGCTAACAGAAGAATAATTAGATAATAAAAAAGCCGTCAAAAAGCTGATAGCAAATAGCCAATAGCGGATTTTCGATGCCCCTCCATTTTTAGAATCGGAACCTTTGGTTCCGATAATATTATATCATAGAAAAATATGGTAATATAAAAATAAATCGGAGGGATAAAATGGCAAAAGAAAAATCCGCCATCGCGGAAAAACCAAAAAAAGTCAAAGAAGAAATAACGGATAAAAAAGAAGAAAATAAGTTATCACAAACAACCACTCAACAAAATCAACTAGCTCAAAAAAGCGGCAGTTCGGTTTGGCTTAAGGTCTGTTGCTACTGTGGAATTCTATTTTTAATTTTTGTCCTAATCGCCATCTGGTGGACAATATCTTTTTTTGGCGGCCCTAAAGCCGCTTGGATTTTCTTAAGAGAAGGGTTTTAATTATTCTTAAATTTTAGTCAGCCGAATTAGTATTGGCGTTAGTGTTTGAGTTTCTATTTGTATTCGTGTTTGTATTTTTGTTTGTGTTTGTATTGGCGTTGCTGTTTTTATTGGCATTTGAGTTATTAGAATTGGCGTTTTTGTTGGCATTGCTGTTGGCATTCACATTCGTGTTAGTGGTCTCTTCTGATGTTTTCATGTAGTTTGCGTAATAGTAATACCCGCCTCCGCCAATAATCAGAACTAAAAGCAAAATTAAAAGCCAAGCGAGTGATGAACTCTTTTTTGGCTCTGCTGCTCCGCCTGCAGCTCCCTGCATTGGGGCAACTGGCGGGGGCGTTGGCTCGGGTTGTGGCGCTGGCTCTACTGGCGCCGGGGTTGGTTGATTTGTCTCTGGCATAAAATCCCTCCGATTAAATATTTTTTATTTTATTTAATTCTATCATATAACATGCAAATTTTTTGTCAAATCTTGTGTATAATGTGTATCCAAAGCGGGTGCGAGGCATCTAGGTGAAGAAACCATGTCGCAGGCGGAACGGGCATGGT
>CAZFRP010000043.1:0-6303 GCA_964521415.1 uncultured Candidatus Saccharibacteria bacterium
TTATCCTTGCGGATAGGGGCGGGGGTGTTAGTAATTATATTATTACACAATACTTCAGAAGTTGTCAATAGCCCAACTTATCTTTGATATCTAATCAACCCTCCACAAGGTACTATCTTAATGCCGTTTTTTTCTAATTTATCTAAAATTTGATTCATACCAATAGAATCCGAGGCGGCGTGGCCGGCAATAACAACATTGATATGATGCTTTTCGGCTTCTTTTTTATACGGCTCGCTCATATGCATGCCAACGACTGTTCCTACACCCGCAGAAGAAAGCCGGCCGTAGATATCTTTGTGGCCTGAAGTTCCGCCGGTAATTTCGGTAAAAACAATCTTACCGCATCGACGTTCTGGATTCCCAGCAAAAATTTTCGGACCAGCACCCTCTTTGGTGGCTTTTTTATATTCGGGAATTTTTTTAAGAACTTGGATTAGCTCTCCGACGGTTTCTGGATCTTCGCGCTCCACTTTATTTTTGACATATTGAAAGCAAAGATTATCCGCTGGCGTATGAATTGACATTAGAGGAATGTCAAGTAATTTTGCGGCGTCAATTTCTTTAGAATGAAAAACCGGATGCAAAGAACGCGAAACCTCCTGCATTCTAATATCAAGTAAATCCTCGGCCACGTTAATCGGCACGCCGCAATCAGCCAAAAGATCGGCCTGCAGTTTCATTACCTCATCAAGCCGGGCCAAGGCCCGGCCAAGCGGATGATGAGAAATAATTAAATCAATATTTTTAATCCGATCAGCTAAAAGCACTTCGGCAACACCAATATCAAGGCCGACCAAAGCACGTTTGATTTTTTTTGCCATTCGGCCACTCTTTGGCTCATCCAGTAAAATCCGCGTATCAGAATAAGGATTTGTAAACCGCTCTTTGTCAAATTCTTCTTTTTCCGCTCTTTTTAGATCGGTATAATTTTTCTTTTCGCGCAAAAGCAGCTTTTTAATTTTTTCTTCACCCCTTGGATCGGCGGAAATACCCATCCTTATGGCCAAATTATAAATATCAACTATCTTCATAATTTTCAATTATTTTATTGAGAATTTATTTTATCATCTCTTGCCTCTTTTATCAAGTTTAGGTATATTTATATTAAGGTGGGTGCCATATGGCCAAACGTTATTTAGTTCCTCAGCATATTGAAATGGCTGACAAATTGGTCGGCCCGATGACTTTAATCCAATTTTTATATGTCCTTGCCGGAGGAATTTTTTGTTACGCACTTTTAATTTCTGGCATTACCCGCATTCTGACCGTGCCGCTGGCGCTGATTATTGGCTCGTTTTTCTTTGCCATGGCATTTTTTAAAATCAACGACCAGCCGTTTCCGAAAATGCTCTTGGCCTTTATTCTGTATACCTTAAGGCCAAAAGAACGATATTGGGGCAAAACCCAAATTACCAGCGCTCACATTAAAAAGATTGAAGAGGTGGGCAAACAAAACAATCTGCAAAAAATTGCCGATCATATTAATCACCGGGGCTGGGGGGCAGAACATAATTTTGGTGATCGTGTAAAATCACATGAAACTATTACGCCGACAAATCAAGAAGAGGAAAAAAGCAAATGAAAAATGAAGAAAGATTTACCCAAACTTATATTGATATTGCGGAAATTAAAGACGGGATTGTCGTTGGCAAAAATGGCAGTATGAAAATAATCCTGCTTTGCTCGGCCATCAATTTTGATCTTAAAACCGAGGAGGAGCAAGATATTTTAATCGCCCAATACCAAAATTTTTTAAACTCACTAGAGTTTCCGATTCAAATTCTTATCCAGTCAAGAAAAATGGATTTAAAGCCATATCTTGACAAATTGCGGGCAAAACAGGAAAAAGAGCCAAACGAACTGCTTCGTTTTCAGCTTGAAAATTATATTAAATTTTTACAAGAGTTGATTACCGAAGTCAATATTATGGACAAAAAATTTTATGTTGTAATCCCCTATTCTCCGCCAGTGCTAACAACTCCAAGTGCGATTGCCAAAATTGCCAAAAGCAATCCAACCAAAAAATTAACTGATCGTGAATTTGAATCCTTTAAAAAACAGGTTATCCAGCGCGCGGGCGTAATTGCCAATGGCCTTGGCAGCTTAGGTATTCGCTGTTTGCAATTAAATACTTCCGAACTGACCGAGCTTTTTTATAATATCTATAATCCGGACTTAGCACATGCGGAAAAATTAATTCAAGCTAAAGAAGCGGAGCAAAATGGATAAAACCGCCGAAGAGACCCTTCTTGATATTTTAGCGCCAGCTAGTTTCTTAATTAGGCCAACTTTTTTAAGAATCGCTGATTATTTTGTCAAAACAATGTTTGTCTACACTTACCCGCGCTATCTTTATACTAACTTTATGGCGCCAGTGATTAATTACGACGTGATGATGGATATCTCCATGTTTATCTCTCCGCTTCCGACTAAAGAGATGATGAGCAAGTTGACCAAAAAAGTCGGTGAATTTGAATCAACGCGCACAATTGAACAGGAAAAAGGCAAAGTGCGCGATCCAGAGCTGGAAACGGCCATTGCCGACACCGAAGCGCTGCGCGACGTACTGACGACCGGCGAGGCAAGAATTTTCCAGTACGGCATGTACTTTACAATTTATGCCAAAACTCAGGAAGAATTAAATACTTACACCAAACAACTTGAATCAATGCTGGGCGGACTTTTTTATACCAGGCCGGCGATTTTACAAATGGAAGAGGGCTTTAACTCCAGCTTACCTCTTGGCAACGATCAATTAAAAATTTGGCGCAATTTAGATACCGGCTCACTTTCGACCACTTTTCCTTTTATCTCTGCCACACTCACCAAAGACGAAGGAATAATGTACGGCATTAATATGCCCAATAACAGTTTAATAATTTTTGATCGTTTCTCGCTGGAGAATGCCAATATGACGGTTTTTGGCACCTCTGGCGGCGGGAAAAGCGTAGCGAAAGACGAACCTGTATTGATTAAGGATAAAGATGGTATCCATCTGACTAAAATCGGGCCATTAGTTGAAAAAATTATCCACAGGCACGGAGCGACAAAGATTGATAAAGAAATGGAAGGCACAATCTTGCCGAATTTGTCTGTTTATTCTTTTGGTCAAAATTTGAAAGGACGCTGGAGCCAAGTAACGGTCGCGGCTCGCAAACAAGCGCCAAAAATTCTTTACAAATTTACTACTCAAAGTGGGCGCAAAATTACCACCACCTCTGACCATAATATGCTTATCTTAAAAAATGGGGGCGTAAAAGCAGAAAAGAGCGAGAATATTAAAAAGGGAAATTATGTACCGCTACCCAGAGCGCTACCAAGTTCAGGTTTTGGTTGTAAACATCTAAATCTTCTTGAACTTCTTAAAAACTCGAGTCATATTTATATTAAAGACGCAGAAGGAATTATCCGAAACAATTACTCAAAATTTAAAACTGCTTGCATTGACCCTAAATTTGATCGCTATCTTTATAAATATAAAACCGGGCGAAGAATCCCGCTTGACTATTTCTTAAAAATTATCCGATTTTTAGATATTTCTACAACCAGCCCTCTGATGCGAATCGTAAGTATATGCTCGAAAAATGGACCCGCAAAAAAATTTAATTTGCCTGTTTTATTACCGCTTTCATCCTCTCTTTTGCGCCTTTTGGGATATTTTGTCGCTGAAGGGACGACAACCGATGATTATCTCCTAATTAGCAATACGGATAAAAAAATCCTTTGTGATATTAAAAATTGTTTAAAAGATATTGACGTATCTTCTTATCCAAGAAAGGGGCGTGGCGTTGTTATTGCTTCTCGCGTATTTTTTGAAATTATTAAAGCACTAAAATTAAATGGCAAATCTGCTCAAAAAAGAATTCCGTCTTTCCTTTTTGACGTGGAGAACGAAAAAATTGCGCAATTTTTGAAAGCATACTTTGAAGGAGATGGAGGAGTCGAACAGGCCTCAATCTGCGCCGCAACAAAATCCAAAAATTTAGCCTGTGAACTTTCTTATCTTTTACTGCGGTTTGGTATCATAGCAAGGATTAAAAAACGCACCAAAAAAGCAACAAATAGCGGGTATATAGGACAGTATTATTACATCAATATTTCTGGTGGCCAACAACTTAAGACATTTGCAAAACAGATTAGTTTTGTCAGTAGGGAAAAACAAGATAAATTACAAGCGATATGTCCAAGAAAAGAAAATACTAATGTTGATTTACTACCTGGTATTTCGAAAACGATCGAAACGGTCGCGTTGATACTAGGTATTCCCTTGTCGGAGATCTCTAATTTTTGGGCAATAAAAAATGGACGCAATCAAGTTTCTCGCCAACTCTTAGAAACGTTTATAAGACAAATTGAACATCGTTTGAACGAATTTAAGGAAATGGAAAGTAAAATCAACTATTTAAATAATTTACCGCCACTTGAATGGATTATCCAGAAGGGCGCTTCCAGCCGTCAACTTAACTCAATGCTTTGGGCTAAATTGGGACACAGTTGGCAACTAATGAAAAACAGAACTGTAACGCCTTATTGCCAAAATGCTTTTCGCGCTATTAGGGTCATCAGTGGTAATAACCACTCGCTTGATAATGTAAAACAAATATTATACGAATTGTACAAAACTTTAAGGATTCAATATCCAAATCGCTATATCGGCGAGTTTTTGCGCAGTTCGAGCAAAATGGGCAGCGAATATGAAACCTTAAGGGCGGTTATAAAAAATATTACTATCCAATATCGCCAAAAAATTTTTGCTATTGCGGAAATCGTGCCGAAAATTGATTTACTTAAAAAATTATCTTCATCTAATCTTTTCTTTGATCCGATTGTGAAAATCCAAAAAATAAAAAATAGAGATAAGTATGTTTATGATCTTCAGGTTGACGATGAGGTTTTTCTTTGTGGTTTTGGCGGAATGTTTGTCCATAATTCTTTTGCCATCAAGTTAGAAGCGCTCCGGTATCTAATGCTTGGCACCGACATTATTGTGATTGATCCGGAAAACGAATACAAAACCCTTTGTGATGCCATATCGGGCAGTTATATTAATCTCTCTTTAAAATCAGATCAAATAATCAATCCTTTTGACCTGCCTAAAATCGGAGAAGGTGAGAACGGCGATGATGTCTTAAAAGAGAATATTGCCACCTTAAAAGGATTGGTTTCTCTGCTTGTCGGGGGTCTTTCGCCGGACGAAGACGGCATTCTTGAGCGAGCATTATTTGAAACCTATGCCTTAAAAGATATTACCAAAGATGAAAAAAGCCAGCAAAACGAGCCACCGCTTTTATCTGATCTTTTTTCCGTGCTTTCTAATATGAAGGGGGCAGAGAGTATTACTAAACGCCTGCAAAAATATATTGAAGGAATTTATTCTGGGCTTTTTAACAAACAGACCAATGTTGACCTAAAGCGCGGCTTTGTCGTTTTTTCCATTCAAGATTTAGACGACCAGCTTCGGCCAATTGCGATGTACTTAGTAATGCATTATATCTGGAACAAAGTTAAGGCCGAACTTAGGCGCCGAATTTTAATTATTGATGAGGCCTGGTGGATGATGCAGTACGATGATTCGGCCAGATTTTTGTGTTCAATGGCCCGCCGCAGCCGTAAATATTATTTGGGATTAACGATTATTTCTCAAAATGTGGAAGATTTTTTAACTTCAAAATATGGCCGGACGGCCGTGACAAACTGTTCGCTCCAGCTTCTTTTAAAGCAATCTACGGCGGCAATTAAACTTTTAACCGACACTTTTAGTTTAACCAAGGGTGAAAAGGACTGGCTTTTGATGTGCGATGTTGGCGAAGGGCTCTTTTTTGCCGGCTTAAATCATGTGGTAATTAAAGTTTTTGCTTCACCGCAAGAGTACGCCTTAATTACTTCTAAGCCGGAAGAAATTATTGCCATGAAAAACGCGGCCGAGGCAGAAAAGTAAATAAATCTGATGAATAGAACGATAATATATGCTGTTTTGATTGTTTTGATAATCGCGGTTTCGATTTTTGCCATTATCCCCTTTGCTATGCTGCCGTATTTCCGAGGCGATTTGGGAAAGTGGCCAGGAGGGGCAGGAGGAGGCGAGTGCCTGGGTACCGTATCCGGTGAAAGCGGTACATCAACCAAAGATGGGCATTCCTTGCCGGCAACATCTGGAAAAGTGGGCAGAGAACAACATCTTGCGTTAAAAAAACCTACCGATTCGCCTACTGACAATATCACGGGTAAAACCAAGGGTGACGACCCAGCGGCAAAAGTTCATTACCACTTTCGTTTTTTTGCCGTGTGCCATCTTCGTTT
>CAZFRP010000044.1:0-6264 GCA_964521415.1 uncultured Candidatus Saccharibacteria bacterium
TTTTTCAATCTCTCCATATTTTCGGATTGTTCTACAATATCTAAATCAAGACAAACTCCTGTATATAATTTATCTTTTGGGCGCTTATAGATAATAAATCGCAAAAAACCTTGCTTTTTAGTATTTTTCATATATCCTCAAACTTATTATACAATTTCAAGAGCGTATGTCAACTTTTTTAATTCGAGATCTATTGGCTTGTCCGTCGCAGTTGCGTTTAGGTGCTAGCAGGCGAGCTTTGGGAAGTTGAGGTGGGTAAAAAAGAGCAATTTGGGTTGTATTATCTTTGTACTTGATGTATAACACGGGTAGTTTCGCACATCACAACACGTGGAGGTGAAAGAGGATGAAACGGATAGTTTTTGCAGTTTTGCTCGCACTGCTTGTAAGTAGTTCATTGCAAGCATACACTCTGATTTACTCAAATGACTGGGAAGGCAATTCTTACACTCGTCTAGGGGTAAATATTGGTTGGAGAAGTGACGGTTTATGGGTGTTCAGGACTCCCACAACCCCTATAGGGAATCGTCATTTTCTGGGAGAATATGCGAATGCTGGTGGTTCGTTCCTGCTCATAGACATTTCTGGATTGCCAGAAAATTCTCAAATTGGCATTAGTCTTGATCTATTTGTAATCGGATCGTGGCACTATGCAAATAGTGATTGGGTGATCGGTGGAACGTTTGGCGGTAGAGGGTATCATTTTAGCAATGAACCTGGTTCGCCAAGAGAAAATGCAATCGAGATAAACACTCTGGGGTACTCTACTGACACGGTTTACCATATAGAACAATGGTTTGGGAACACACAAGACCATGGATTTTTTATGATCGGCGGAGGTTGTAATCAGCACGACTGGAGTGAAGAAGGTTCGGGCAGGATTCTGGAGAGTTGGGGAATCGACAACCTAAGGATCGAGACATATCCAACTATTCCCGAACCATCTTCTTTGATAATACTTTCACTTTTTTCTGGACTGCTGTATCTCAGACGAAAAAGATAATCACCTCAAATATTAAACAAAAAAAAATGCGTCAGGCAACATTGCTCTGGCGTTTTTTTATATTAATCACTGGGGTCTATTGGCTCAGGACGTTTTATGTCCACGATTTTAAGAAGTTGAGGCGGGCAAATTGTATTCAACAACCCGGTGTTATTTTAGTACAAATAAGTGTAAAACAAACCGCGGGCAATCTAACATGGCCGATCGTCTGTCTTCAATTGCTTGATTAACTCAGGAAATTCTAATTCTAATTGTTTCAAAAGACAAAGTTCGGAAACATTGAATGCTTCACAGAGGGAGGGGCACATTTTTGCTAAATCACCCAGTGTCATAATGCTTACACCCCCAAATGATTCTATGAATTTATTTACCTCATTATTAAAAATATCACGAGGTAATAGCACATAACCAGCAAATCTATATGCTTGATACTCTATTCGTTTTCTCTCTTCGTTACTTATCGATATTTGAAAGTTTTTGTAGTCGTCTCTGGTTGTTATTTGTGAAAAGCCTTCAAGGTCGCGATGCAAACAAAAATGCGCGATCTCATGCGCATAAGAGAATCGCGACCTTGATTGATATTTCCTATAAATTAAATCATCAATCACAATTATTCTTTGATCTATACAAATATAAGAATCCGTTTCTAAAAGTTCTTTTAAACCGGGGGCAGATATCACCTTAAAATTGCAAGAAAGCTCAACAATTTCCTCGATTGGGACTGGTATTTGTTTTTTGGAATTATATTTAGTCAAAAACTCGTTTGCTTTTTGAATTAACTCCTGATTTGTCAAATACCTGATCCGATTTTTTGGAACCCCCGGCTTTATCTCCATCATTTCTTCCTTTCAGCAGACCAAGCAATTTATCAATATCTTTATCTGTAATTTTATTTTGTCTGATTGCTCGGTAAAATGCAGGTAAAAATTTAATTGCGTTGGGTATATCTCTATTTAAATCCCCCGGAATTTTGCCCCTACTAACTGCCGCCAAATCGAAGAAATAAACCCAATCACGCGTGCTCTGTTCTATTTCCAGTGCAGTTGCCAATGCTTTTAATTTTTCGTCGCTTTCTGGTGCAGGTATTCGTCCATTTTCTAATCTGCTAATATAAGCGGGGTCGTATCCCTTTATTTGGCAAAAATTCCTGAGCGTGTAGCCTAATGAAACCCTTTTTTTATATATAAATTCACTAAAATTCATAGTTGGATATACCTTTCTGCTTTCCCCCACTTATCCTCCTTTTTATCTTCTTGTTGTATTATAAATACAACGGTTTTAACTGTCAAGGTTCCGCAATCAGTAATTATCCCCAACGATTATCTTTCTTTTTTATTGTAAGCGCTTGAAGAATCGGCTAACCCCGACTGTCACAACAGAATTCTCGCTAATCTCTCGACAAATCCGTCTTCATCTTTTTTTCTTTTTCGTTTTTTGTTTTTCTGATTTTAACAAATACAGGCGGATCGTTCGGGTTACTAAAAACGTAGGAGTAATCATCTGGCGGAATTAATTTAGGTCCGTCAATCTTCACCCTCGTCACTTTTTCTCTACCAGCCCCGCTAATTTCATAGGCATATCCTTTTGGGATTAGTATGCCTTTCTTACCGTGTGGTGGTATTGTAAATTTATTATTTTTGTTCATGTTCATCGTGTATCCTTTTTCATTTCTCGATTGACTATCTTAGCATATAATTTTGGGTTGACTTGTATCGGGAATTCTCCACCATATTTCTGCATGATTGGGTCCATTCGCTCAAACTCTGGGCTACCAACAAATTTTAATCCTTTTTGCATAAAAATATAACCAACAATTATTGCTCTCATTCGCAGGGTATAAATTACCAACTCCCTAATATCTTTATCTAATTTCATAAAACTATCAGCAAGTTCTGGAATCTTGTCTTTAATTTTTTTTCTTTCTCGTATTGCAAATTTTGTTGCCTCCGGAGTATAATAATCTAAATCTTCACCCGTTAAGTAACCCATTACTCCTGCTGCTCTTATCCCCGCTAATTCTTTATTATTAATTTGAGATGCAGAATAATCCCTACATTTCCTATAAAGAATTAATTTGACAACTTGTAATTGTGTTTCAAAGTCTTTAGCGTCATCTCTGATTGTTCTTCTAAACCAGCTCATTTTGTTTCATTTTTTAGATTTTCTTATCTTCTTTGGTTTTTTGACAGCAGTTTTGGCTTTTGGTTTTTCGATCTTTTTTGATGGCTTCGTAGCCAGTCGTGATTTTAGCCGCGCGGCTTTATTTTTATGAATCGTTTTTTTGCTTGCGGCTCGATCAAGTAAAGAATAAGCCAGAGAAACATCACCCTTCTTTATTGCTCGCTTGTAGCCCTCTTTTATTTTCCGGTTGGCTTCTTTTCTTTTTAATGAAACGCGCAAGGCCTTTTTGGCTGATTGTTTTCTCACAATTTCTCCCTGCCCGCCAAAAATCACAGCATGAGCCGTGTATGAATAATACCCATAAGGCGAATGCTAAGATTGGGCGGGCTTTATCCTTATACCTCGATATACTCAAAATTAAGCATATCACTCTCTCGTCATCTTGACAAGCGTCCTTGCCCTCGCTATAATGTTTTCTTATGGATCTTTCACCAAAACAACAAGCCGTTACTTTAATTCAAAATGCCAAGAGAATTTTGCTTTTAGCCCATCAAAATCCTGACAGCGATGGTGCAGGTTCGCTTTTGGGCCTGAATTTGGTTTTAAGAAAACTTCACAAAGAAGTTGAAATGTCTCTGCAAGATAAAATTCCGGAAAATTTGTTATTTTTGCCAAATTCACAGTCAGTATCTTCGGAAATTAACGGCAGCCGAGAATTTGTGATTAATTTAAACTGCACTCACGGCGAGGTAGAAAAGTTGGGCTATAAGCTGGAAAATAATGCTTTAAAGATTGTTATTACGCCCAAAACCGGGCATTTTGAAAAAGATGATCTTAAAATTGAATCAGGAACGCTCAAATTTGATTTAATCATCGTTTTAGATACCCCGGACTTTGAAAGATTAGGCAATATATATGAAAAAAATGCCGATACATTTTACGAAACGTCAATAATCAATATTGATCATCACCCGACTAACAATTATTTTGGCAAGGTTAATTTAGTTGACCTAACGGCAACCTCAACCTCAGAGATTTTAATCGCCATCATTGAAGCCCTGGAAACAGAAGGAAAAATTTTAGACGAGGATATTGCCACTTGTTTGCTCGCCGGAATTACCGGAGACACCGGTTCTTTTCAAAATACCAACACCACACCAAAATCCCTAACCTGCGCGGCGCAGCTTTTGGCGGCTGGCGCCAGACAGCAAGAAATTGTTAAGAATTTATTTAAAACAAAACCTTTATCTACTTTGCGCCTTTGGGGAAGAATTTTAGATAAAATTGAAGTTGATCCAAGGCACCGAATTGTCTATTCCCTGACGACAAAGGCGGATTTAGAAAGCGCGCAGGCAAAAGAAGAGAGCTTTTCCGGGGCAATTGATGAATTGCTCCGCTCGGCCAAATCATCAGATTTGGCCTTGCTTCTAACAGAAAGAGAAAAAGGAATTGCCGGCAGTTTGCGCTCAATTGATCCTAATGTTGATTGCATTGAAATCGCGCGTGCTTTTGGCGGCGGCGGCCATAAAGGAGCGGCGGCCTTTTTAATCACTGATAAAAGTTTGGATCAAGTCAAAGAAGAAGTGCTTGAAAAAATTAGAGAGTATCAAAAAAGGCGCCTATCACTTGATTAAATTATGACGACATGATATGATGTAAAAAGATGAAGATAGATGAACTAATTACAAAGTACCGAACTTGCAAAGAAGATTCTGGGTCAACTCAGGTTCAGGTTATTCTCTTAACGCGCGAGATCAATAATTTGGTAAAACATCTTAAAACCCATAAAAAAGACGAAGATTCAAAAATGGGTTTGCTTAAAATGGTCTCAAAGCGCCGAAAATATTTGAATTATTTGCAAAAAAAAGACAAAGAAACATACAAAAAATTAATTATTGATTTGGGGCTAAGAAAATAGATTTAATAAAATAAATTTTCAATTTGTTCTCATAAATTAAATTTTGGGGAAAAAGATTATGGTAGAAAAAAATCGAGTTAAATTTGGTAGTTATGAACTTTCATTACAAACCGGCAGTTTAGCGATGCAAGCGCCGGGCGCGGTTTATGCCACTTTAGGTGAAACCGTGGTTTTGGCGACCGCGGTAATATCAGACGAGCCAAAAGAAAGCGTGGATTTTTTTCCCATGCTGGTAGATTATGAAGAACGGTTATATGCGGCCGGGAAAATTTCTGGCTCTCGGTGGATTAAGCGAGAAGGCAGGCCGTCAGAAGAGGCGGTACTCGCTGCGCGTTTAATTGATCGGCCCATTAGGCCACTTTTTCCGAAAGATTATCGTCATGATGTGCAAATAATCATTACGGTGCTTTCTTATGATGGTAAAAATGATCCGGATGTTTTGGCGACCATTGCGGTTTCTGCCGCGCTAATGCAGGCAGGCGCGCTCTTTAATGGTCCGTTAGCGACTGCCAGGGTGGCCCAAAGTGAAGGAAAATTTATTTTAAATCCAAGCCCTGAAGATGTCATAAAAAGCGATCTTGATATTTATGTCGCCGGAACCAAAGAAAAGATCATGATGATTGAAGCCAAGGGCAAAGAAGTTTCAGAAGAAAAAATCTACGAGGCAATAGAATTTGCCCATAAACAAATAAAACCAGTTCTTTTGATGCAAGAAAAACTTTTTCCTCAAAAAGAATCTCAAAAAGAAGAAAAGGAAAACAAGGTCTTAAAATCAGTGGAAAAATTAATTGGCCAAAAATTAAAAGAAGCAGTACTGGAAATTGATAAAGAAAAGCGCGAATTGGCAATTTCCAATTTTGAACAAGAAATTCTGGAAAATTTTGAAGGCGATTACAAGCAGGCCGACATCAAATCCGCCTTTCAGCACCTTCTTGATAAAGAAGTCAGAGAAGCGATTTTAAATAAAAACCAACGTCCGGATGGAAGAGCGCTTGACGAAATTCGCCAGATAGAAACAAAAGTTGGTTTACTGCCGCGCACGCACGGTTCAGCAGTTTTTACCCGAGGACAGACCCAGGTACTTTCGATTGTTACCTTGGGCTCTCCCGGTGAAGTTCAGTTTATTGAAACCATGGAAACCGAAGCTAAAAAACGCTTTATGCATCATTATAATTTTCCGCCGTTTTGCACTGGAGAAATTAGGCCGCTTCGTTCTGTCTCG
>CAZFRP010000045.1:0-6066 GCA_964521415.1 uncultured Candidatus Saccharibacteria bacterium
AGATGGTGAGCAACCATTGCTTGAAACAAAAGGTAACCAGAAATTATCTCGGCCAATCGCCAGTATTATCATCACGGAATACACTAGTTTTTTACTTAATAATCTTCCGTATATAAAGGGTAAATATAAAGTTATTGATGTATTTGATATAAAAAATCCGAAAATTCATTTTGAAAGCTGTCAAAGAATAAAATAGTATAGAATATCATTATCACATTAGCAATAAAGTCATAATGATGTTTAACAGAAAACATTAAATCATCTATTTTTGAGTTGTGGATATTATCTTGATTTATTTTTATAGCTGGTAACGAAAATTTCACTATCTGCTTTAAAAACTTTATCTTCAAAAAGTATTTTTGATACCAGCGGATTTTGATGGGCTAAACGAATTTCGCTTTTGGCATCAATTTCATAAAGTTCGTCGCTTCTTTTTTGTTTTATTTCTTCGTTTTCAGAAAATGGCTGCCCGCCACCACCAAGGCAGCCGCCCGGGCAGGCCATTATCTCTACATATTGGTATCGCGACAAATCAGAAAGCACTTCGTTTATATGAGAAAGGCCAGATACGGCCGCAGCTTTAATTTCACTACCTTCTACGATCACTTTTGCCTCTTTTACTCCTTTAATCCCGCGAATGGCTGAAAATTCAACGTTCTCTAAATCTTTTCCGGTAGCGAAAAAGTATAATGAGCGCAGGACTGATTCCGTAACGCCGCCGGATGAGCCGTAAATCGCTCCTGAACCTGATTCATTGGCATACAATGCATCGGGCTTACTATCTTCTAACTTCATTGGGTCAAGATGGTATTTTTTAAGCAAAGTCACAAATTCTCTCACGGTAATTGAAATATCTACGGGCTTAATACCGTCTTTTTCAAGCTCGGCTCTTTTTACATCAGTTTTTTTAGCCGTGCAGGGCATAATGGAAATAACAACAATATCCTTTATATCAACGCCTTTTTCTTTCGCAAGGTAATGTTTAAAGAGACCGCCCAAAATAATATGGGGCGCGCGGATAGTGGTTAAGTTGGGAATAATCTCAGGATGTGAATATTCAACAAAATTAACCCAAGCCGGACAGCAAGAAGAAATCATCGGCAGATTTTTATTTTCTTTAATCCGATTGGCTAGTCCTTTTGCCTCTAAAGTGGTGGTAAAATCAGCCGAGGTCGTATCATCAACGACAAAATCAGCGCCTAGCTGATGCAGGGCAGTAATAATTTTTGGGGCTAAAGACACGACGTTATCTCCGCCAAATTCTGATGCCAATGAAACGCGTACAGAAGGAGCAAATTGAAACAACGTTCTTTTGGTCTTATCAGATAGCGCCTCTTCTACTTTTTTAAGATCGTTTTCTGCTTCAATTGCCTTAACAGGACAAACAAGCGAACATTGTCCGCAAGAAATACAGGGTTTATCTTCAATTTTATGGGATTTTTTCTTTCCTTGTTCATCTTTTAATTCCAAGCAGGCCACATTTTGACTCTGGCAGGTACGGACACAATTGCCGCAACCAATACATTTCTCATGATCCATTTCCATAACCTGACCGTATTTTATAATTTTTTTATTATTCATAGTGCTTCTATTGTAATATTATTTGGTTATTAACTCAATCAGTTATTATTCATACGAGGGTATCCTTTCCGCTCTTGACCCCACTTCGCTCGTCACTCTCCCCGCCTTGTGGCGGGGCTTGACAAATTATGCCTTTTTTGCTATAATACAATGTTTTTGTGGATAAATAAAAAGTGCTGTTTATAACTTGACAATCCTGTGCAAAAAGTATATTCTAAAATTGCTTGGTGGCTTGGGACCACCTGGAGCGCCCCTCCTTCCAGGTGGTCTTGAGCTCCCAGGCTTTTCCTAAAAAGGAGGTAGTGGAATTGCCAGCCAATTCGCAACCACAAGGAGCATTCGAAATCGTAAAGATCTTTGATCCACTTTTATGTGCACGTTGCCGTTTCTGTTGTATTGGTGAAGTTAAACTTGACGACGGATCATCACACAAAATGTTCCAATGTACACGCCTTGACTGCGATAACAGAATAACCCCAGAAAAACAGGAGAAATGAGTGTCGTATGACACTCTCTTTTGATTTATAATAAGAACCTCCGACGTATCGTCGGAGAACCTTGATTGCATCGCAATTAAGAACCTGACTTTGTCAGAACCTTGTTTTACTCGCTCAGAGCTCGTAAAATAAGATTACTTATGAAAATACTTCATTTTGCCGATTTGCATATTGGACATGAAAACTATGGCAAAATTGACGAACGTAGCGGACTTAACACTCGTCTTTTGGATTTTTTAAAGGCCTTTGATTTTATTATTAATTATGCGCTTTCACATCAAATTGACTTGGTAATTTTTGCTGGCGATGCTTACAAAACGCGCGATCCCAGCCCAACATACCAACGAGAATTTGGTCGCCGGCTCAAAAAAATTGCCGAAAAAATCCCGGTGGTCCTAATTACTGGCAACCATGATATTCCGCCTTCTTTTGGCAAAGCCGATACTCTGGAAATTTTTCCCATATTAGCAGTACCAAACGTCTATGTCTTTTCCAAGCCAACAGTTTCAGTAATACCAGTTACCAGAAACCAGACACCAGTTACCATTGCCGCCTTGCCTTGGCTTTCGCGTTCTATGCTTTTAAAAGAAAATGAACGTAAAAAATCAATTGATGAGACGCGTAAAATTTTATCACAACGCCTTGATGAAACATTTTCAAATTTAGTTTCCAAAATAAAAATAGACAAACCGGCAATTGCCATTTGCCACCAATCGGTAACAGAAGCAGTTTTTGGCGCCAATCAAGATACCTATGCGGGTTCGGACCCGCTTCTTTCACTTGAGGTTTTAAAAAATAAAAAACTTTCTTATGTTGCCCTCGGCCACCTTCATAAATTCCAGGTGCTAGCGGAAAATCCACCGATAATTTATCCGGGCTCGCCAGAGCGGCTTGATTTTGGCGAAGAACAGGATGAAAAGGGATTTATCGTGGCGGAAATTAACGAAAAAAAACTAAAAAAAACCAAGTGGCACTTTGTCATTTTACCGGCAAGAAAATTTATAACCTTAAATATTGAAATTAACAAAGAGAAAAAAAATCCCAGCCAGTACGTTGTTGATGAAATTAAAAAAGCCAAGATTAAAAATGCCATTGTAAGAATAAATATCAGGGGTGAGGATTCTGTCTTAGTAAAAATTTTAGAATCGGATTTAAAAAAGGCCACAAGCACGGCTTATTTTGTTGCTTCAATTTCCAAAAAATCAGAAAAGAAAATTATCAAGCTGGAAATTGAAAAAGAGCATTTAGTGCCAATTGATTGGCTGAAAAAATTTATGGAGATGAAAAAATTTGATCAAAAAGAACAAAATAAGCTAAATGAAGCGGCCGAAGAGCTGATTGAAGAATTGGACGGATAGATAAATGATTCCCGAAAAATTAACTCTGCATAATTTTATGTCCTATCGTGATCCAGCTCCACTTTGGTTTTCCTCTTTTGATATTGCCTGTTTATGCGGCCAAAATGGGGCCGGAAAAAGCACCATTTTGGAAGCCATCACTTTTGCCTTGTGGAATAAAGCGCGCGCAGGCAGTGACTCTTTAATCTATAAAAATGAACAGAATATGTGGGTTGACTTTGAATTTAAAAATGACCATAAAAAATACCGCGTGATTCGCAAACGAAGTAAAAAAGGCCGGGGCACGTCTTCCTTAGATTTCTTTTACTTTGACCCGTCCAACAAGGCCGGGGCAGGTCAATGGCTCTCTTTGTCTGGTGCAACAATCAAAGAAACAGAGGAAAAAATGGCCGAAATTATCAAGCTTCCTTATGAAATTTTTGTCAATTCCTCGTATTTGCGCCAGGGCCATGCGGATGAATTTTCTAAAAAAGCGCCGGCAGAACGCAAAGAAATTTTGGGAAAAATATTGGGTCTGGATTTTTATGAAAATGTTTCCCAAAAAGCGCGAGAAAAATCTAAACTAAATATTACCAAGGAAGAATCGCTTTCCGCTTCAATTATGGAAATGCAAGAAAATCTAAAACAAAAAAAACCGTTTATGAGTGAGTTAAAACGCGCTAAAAAAACCTTAAGCGCGAATGAAACCTTGCTCAAAAATGAAGAAAAGATCCTCCAAAAAATTCAATCAAAAAAACAAAAATTTGATCTTATTACGCAAAAAAAGGCGCAAATAGATCACCAGCTTGAAATTATTGGAAAAGAAGGAAAAGAAATGAAGTTTGAAGCCGAAAAGCTCGAAAATGAAATTACAAACATTAATAAACTGCTTTTAAAACAACCGCAAATTGAAAAAGAATATCTAACTTTGCAAAAATTACGAAAAGAAAATGAACAATGTAATCAAAAATTAAGCTTATTAGCAAGCTATAAAGAACGATTGGGGATTTTCAAAGAAAAAGAAAAAGAACTTTATTTTAAAATTAATAAAATTAAAAAGATTTCCACCTGCCCGATCTGTTTACGAGTTTTAACACCAAAAGAGGCCCAAGAAATCATCAGTTTATTGCAAAAAAAATTTCGCCACCAAACGGCCACGAAATTAAATCAAATTAAACAGAAAATTTCCGACCTTAATTACGATGAAAATAAACATCAAAAAATTAGACAGGAAATTGAAGCAAAAAGTGATTATGAAAAGGATAAAAAACGACTTGATATCTCAAAACGCCTGCTCTCTGAAAAAGAAAATCAGCTTCAAAAAACAAAGCAAAATTTAGCTAAAAAGCGGATAGAATATCAAAGATTAATCAAAGAGCGAGATTTGACCGAAAAAGAGCAAAAAACGCTTTTACCGATTAAAGAAAAATATCAGCATCAGGAAAGTAAAGTAGGGGGATTACGCCAAAATCTGCTTGAAGCAAAAGAAGTATACGGAGCTTTTTCGCAGCGGATTTTAGATTTAGAAAAACAAGAAGAGCTTTGTAAAATCAAAAAGGAACAACTGATAAAAATGCAGCAAAAAACCTTAATTTACAAACAACTTGTGGAAATCTTTTCCAAAAAAGGACTGCAGACAATGATTATTGAAACCGTCCTGCCTGAAATTGAACAAGAAGCCAATAAGATCTTGGATAAAATTACCGGCGGCAGAATGTCGCTTTCATTTTTAACCCAAAAAGAGCGGAAAACCGGTGAGGGCGAAATTGAAACCCTGGATATAAAAATTGCTGATGGTTTTGGGGAACGTGATTATTCATTGTATAGTGGGGGCGAGGCATTTCGGATTGATTTAGCGATCAGGGTGGCGCTTTCTAAAGTATTGTCAAAACGGGCTGGCACCAATTTGCAGTTTTTGGCGATTGACGAAGGTTTTGGGGCGCTTGACCAAAGCGGCAAAGACGATGTAGCCGGGGCGATTATGGCATTAAAAGGGGATTTTGAAAAAATTTTGGTGGTCACGCACATTGATGAGTTAAAAAATTTATTTAATACCAAAATTGAAGTTGAAAAAGACGAGAACTGTAGCCATATTGAAATCGTTAATGTATAAATATACATAAAATCGTGATAAAATTGTATTATGAAAAGCAAGTTATTCATTATTGATGGACCAAGTGGAAGCGGAAAAGATTATCTGATTGATGAGGTTATAAAAAAACAGCCAAATCTTATCAAGGCAATAAATTATACCGATAGAAAACCTCGGCCAGATGAAAATAAAAACGCCTACCATTTTGTTTCGCACGATGAATTTGATAGATTAATTAAATCCGGCGAAATTTTTGAACGGGAAATAACAAGAGAAGATGGCGTAAGGTACGGCTCGTCAAAAAAAGAAGTGATTGAAAATTTGAACCAAGGTAAAAATATTATCAAGGTTACAGGAGTAATAAGATGGGATTATTTTAAAAGCAAATTTCAAGAGAACGCCGTGTTTATTTTTATAAAACCAAGCGACATAAACGCGCTAAAAGAGCGCCTCAGGAATAAATATCCAGGGATTTCTGAAAATGAGATTGAAATTCGTTTTCAAAATGCTTTTGACAAGAAGAAATTAGCAAAGTATGACTTTGTGGTTGAAAATCCGG
>CAZFRP010000046.1:0-5953 GCA_964521415.1 uncultured Candidatus Saccharibacteria bacterium
GGAATTTTTGGAATTTTATTTGTCAATCGGATAAAGGATATGAAATGATGATCGAATCCTACCGAAATAATTCGCATATAATTAAAGAGGCGCTAAATAATATCAAGAAAATATATCTTAAATAAGATGAATAAATATAAGCTAAAATTAGGCGATAGCTATAAATTAATTAAAAAGATTCCCTCATCATCTATTGATCTTATTTTGACAGATCCGCCGTATAATTTGAGCCCCTACTCGACAGGTAATATCAAATTATCATGGAGAAAAGAGATTAATAATGATGTGGCAGATTGGGATAAAAAAGAATTTAAGCCCGGAGAATGGGTGGCAGAATTTAAACGGATTTTAAAACCAACCGGAAATATTTTTACATTTACTAGTTATAATTTAATTGGTAAATGGCACAACGCTTTTGATTCGGAATTTGATACTTTTCAATTCATGATTTGGCACAAAACAAACCCTGTTCCAAAGTTAAGACGTGCCGGTTTTTTGAATAGCTGCGAGATGATTGTTTGCCTTTGGAATAAAGGTCATACTTGGAATTTTACTAACCAAAGGGAGATGCACAATTTTATCGAGACACCAATTTGTATGGGGCCGGAAAGAATTAAAAATCCATTCCATCCAACACAAAAACCGGTTAAAGTTTTATCGCACATTATTAGAACTGCTTCAATGACTAATGATATAGTTTTTGACCCCTTTATGGGGGTTGGTTCTACTGGTGTATCGGCATTAAAATTAAACAGACAATTTATTGGAATAGAAATAAATAAAGAATATTATAAAGCCAGCGAAAAACGGCTGAAACAAATATCTAATAATTTGTTTAATAAGCCGGCAACAAAAACAATTGATGATACCAGAAAATTAGAGGAGCATGGAAAGAATATTTCCGTTCCATTATCTGAAGAATTTTCAATATAAAAAATAATATAATTTATTATTATGCAACAAGATTTTTTCAAAAAAGGCGTTTTAGAAATTATTTCAGAAGACAGTTTAAAAAAACGGCTGGCAAGCAAAAAATTGCGCATTAAATTGGGGGCTGATCCGACCAGGCCCGATTTACACCTTGGCCATGCTGTTTCTTTTTGGAAATTAAAAGAACTTCAGGGCGCCGGCCATAAAATTGTTTTTATTATTGGCGACTATACGGCTAAAATTGGTGATCCCTCTGGCCGAAACGCCGCGCGTCCAGCGCTTTCTGATGCCGAAATCAAAAAAAATGCCAAAACCTATTTTGCCCAGGTTGGCAAAATCCTAAACCTCAAAAAAACCGAAATTCGCTTTAATTCCGAGTGGTTTTCCAAGATGAATTTCGCCGATATTTTAAATTTGCTAACAAAATCCACGCTCGCTAGTATTATTGATCGCGATGATTTTAAAAATCGTTTACAAAAAGGGATTGATATCGGGCTTCACGAAATTTTGTACCCCGTAATGCAGGCATACGACAGTGTAATGATACGCGCTGATGCAGAAATCGGCGGCTCTGACCAGCGATTTAATATGTTAGCCGGCCGCAGTTTGCAGAAAAAAATGGGGCAAAATCCACAGGAAATTATTATTACCAAACTGCTTGTTGGGCTTGATGGCAAAATGAAAATGTCAAAATCAGAAGGAAATTACATTGGCATTACCGAGTCGTCAAAACAGATGTTTGGCAAAATTATGTCTTTACCTGACTGCCTAATTTTGGATTATTTTGAGCTTTGTACGCAAAAAACTTTAGCCGAAATTGAAAAAATAAAAAAAGAGCTAAAATCCGGCAAAAATCCGCGTGATATTAAAGCAGATTTAGCACGAGAAATTGTCGCGCTTTATTATGGAAAACAAGCGGCTCAAAAAGAAAAAGCCGAATTTTCCCGCGTTTTTAGCCAAAAAGAAACGCCCAAAAATTTGCCTAAAATTAGTTTAAATAAAAAAAACGCCACGGTTTTTGAAATTTTAAAGGCCTGTTATAAAAAACAAAAAAGCCATAATGAACTGCGCCGGCTAATTTCTCAAAAGGCCGTAGAGATTGACAACAAAACCGTTTCTGACGCCGAGGCAAAAATTACAATTCCAAAACAAGGACTAATTATAAAAATCGGCAAAAAGGATTGGTTTAAAATTATTCAACCGTAATTGCATTGGCCGGACAATTTTCCACTGCTTCCCGCAATTTCTCTTCTTGATCGCCGGGCGGATTTATGACCTCTGATTTGTGTTTTTCCTCATTCATTTTGAAACTTTTGGGACAGGTATTTACGCACGCCCCGCAACCAATGCATAAATTTTCATCCACAGTTACTTTTGGCATAATACCTCGCTTTCGCTCGGAAATTCGAAATCCTAATATCGAAATCCGAAACAATACTTAAATTTTAAACCTCAATTTTTAAAACTTTGTTTTGAAATTTGTAATTTTGAA
This sequence comes from uncultured Candidatus Saccharibacteria bacterium, assembly GCA_964521415.1. Lineage (GTDB taxonomy): Bacteria > Patescibacteriota > UBA1384 > JAPLVJ01 > JAPLVJ01 > CAZFRP01. Next base: position 2,423 of record CAZFRP010000046.1, read on the forward strand.
TATTGGAATTTGTTTCGAGTTTGGTGCTTCGAATTTCGGATTTATGTTATTACCTTCGGTATCATTTTAAATATATCACTGGCAATCACGCCCTCACCATACTGTTTTACACAAAGTTCGCCGGCTCTTCCATTAATATAGGTTGCGGCGCATAGGGCGTCAAATGGCGAAACGTTGCGAGCAAGCAGAGCGCCACATATTCCTGCCAGCGTATCGCCAAATCCGCCTTTTGTCATATAGACAGAGCCGGTACGATTTAGATAAACTTCCTCACCGCTTGAAACCACATCAATTGCTCCTTTAACTAAAATTGGCACCCCTAAAGTTCTGGCCCATTTTCTGACTTTTTCTTTGCGAAAAGTAACATCTGGTTTTATTGCCTCGCCGGTTAATTGTTGAAATTCATCCGCGTGTGGTGTTAAAACGGCTTTTTTATTTTCTAAAGTTTGGAGATTTTTTGGCAGCGCCCGAATCGCATCAGCATCAATGCACATAGGAAGGGTTAAGGCGGCAATAATTGTCCGTATCGCTAAAAATGTCTCCCTCTCCCGGCCAAGACCGCCGCCAATGACAACCGCAGAAATTCTTTGGGTCTTTATTACTTGGTTTAAATTTAAAATTTGTTTTCGCGTCAAAAAATTACCATCATAAGGAATGGTGATAATGTCGGGTTTTTTTGTCGCGGCAATGTTTGCCGCCCGCTCTGGCGCAAAAACAAAAACCAAATCACAGCCAGCGCGCAAAGCAGACATAGCATTAAAAATTGGGCTGCCAGTAAACATCCAAGAGCCGCCGATTATAAGTAACCGGCCAAAATTGCCTTTATGAACAAAGGGATCTCGTTTTTTGTAAATTTGTTTTAGATTGAACACGTTCCCTCGCTTCGCTCGGTCAAATTAAAAACTGAAAATGCAAAACTAAAAACAATTTTATAAATGTGCTGTCCAACCGCCGTCAACCACTAAGGTTGTACCCGTCATATAATCTGTCAGATCAGAAGCCAAAAATGCCACCACGGAGGCAATATTTTCGGCTTTGCCTGTTTTGCCCAAGGGGATTTTGGTGAGAAAACCTTGCACTGTTTTGGGATTTTTTAACATACCTTCGGTCATTTCGGTTTCAATTACTCCCGGCGCTACGGCATTAACATTTATTCCCAAGGGACCAAGTTCTGTTGCCATACTTTTTGTGAGCATAATAACGGCCGCCTTGGAAACATTATAAGCGGTAATTTGCGGAAAAGCACCAAGGCCGGCGATTGAAGCAATATTAATTATTTTGCCTGATTTATTTTTTATCATTTCTTTTGCGGCTTCCTGAGCAGTCCATAAATAGCCGCGCAGATTAACATCCAAAACCTTATTCCAGCTCTCATCATCTATTTCCAGAAAATTTTTAGAATCTAAAACTCCGGCATTGTTGACCAAAATATCAATCTTGCCAAATTTTTTTATTGTTTCCGATACCATTTTCTCAATATCTTGTTTTTCTGTGACATCGACCTTAATGGGCAGGGCTTTTTGTCCCATCTCTTCGATCTCTTTTGCGACTTCTTCTAATTTTTCAACTCGACGAGCAGCTAAAACGACATCGACCCCAGCTTTTGCCAAAAAAAATGCCGTCGCCCTGCCAATACCTGATGATGCGCCGGTAACAATCGCGACTTTATCTTTTAAGTTTAGTAAATTTTCCATTTTTTCTCCCTATACAAATTTACTTCGTAAGTTCGTCGGGCGGTAAAATCGCTTTGCGATTTTACTTAGCCTTAATTTAAATTTACAAAACATCAAATTGCGTTGGATCTAAATCATTCTCCAAAGATTCAAGCTCGCTGGAAGAAAGATCCGATTCAATTGAATCGACTTCCTTAAGATCGGTTTCCGCTTGAGTCAAATCGGCATCAGTGGATGATGTTTTTGTTGGAGCTTGTACCACTTCTGTTTCTTGCGGCTCTTTGAGATAAAAATAGCCAAAAACAGAAAGCCCGGCAATAACCAGAAAAATTATAACAACGAAAAAAGTGTTACTTAGTTTCATCTTCGCCTCCATTTAGTTTTGCTTTTGCTGCTTTAATTTGTCCTGACAGTTTGGCTAATTTGGCTCTGGCTTGCTCGGCAGATCGGCGAGCTTCCTGGTAATTGCCGGCTTTGTTTTGAGTTGTGGCCTCACCAAGATAGGTTTTGGCTTCAGAAAGCAATTTTTCTAATTCTGTAACATCCTGTCCTTGTGATTTTAAGTTAGCAATTTCTGTCTCTAATTTGGTGGCAATACTATTTAGTTTGGTCAGAACCTCATCAATATGGGATAGTAGGATTTCGGAAACAATGCTGTGAATTAATTCTTTGGCTTTTTTGATCTCGCTTTTAACCTCAGTAGTGGCGGTTTTTAATTCCGATTTATTGGTAGCGGCCTCCACTTTGATTTTTAGACCGTTAAAGACACTAATTTCGGCATCGATTTGGGAAATCAATTTTGTTTTTCGATCCTGGCTAATGACCGGAGATTTGGAGATACGAGTTTTGGCTTTTTCAAGGCGAGTAATTATTTTCTCAATTGCCTTGATAACCATGGTTTTGGCCTTTTCCAAATTTTGGGCTTGAACTTCCGCACTAATTGTTTCTTGTTTTTGTTTTAATTCCTGTCTTTTTATCTGCCATTCATTTTTTGCTTTTTCATAGCCGTTTTGGCTACCGGTATTAGTATTTGAGTTGTCGGCCTGCACCGGCGCGAAAGCAAAGACAAATAAAAAAGCCAGCAAAGAAATACCAAAGTAAAATAATTTTATTTTCATCTATCCTCCATAAAGTCATTATATCAAAGAAAATTTGAAAAATAAAAAAGGGCCATCGATGGCGGTATTACTTGTCCCGCGAAGCTCGAAGAGCGAAGAGGGATAACTTTGTTAGGTGATAAAAATTATTGACAGTTATTAGAGCCAAAACTCATTTTTAGTTAAATAATTTTATTTTTTAATATAAAAAAGAAACAATATAATTAATGAAAAATATCAGATAATGTAGATAAACCGTAATATTCTAAAATCGCTTCAATAAAAAGTAATACAGGGATCAAGGCGATCACTCCTACTATAAAATATAATAACCAGCTAAATTTAGAAGTTGGTATTTTGGACATTTTTTCTATTAATACGTTTAAACAAAACAACATCACAAAATATAAATATGCCCACCAAAAGTATTATAACAGCGATAGAGAAAGAACCATCACATCCAGATCCTTCACCACCGCAAACTAAAAAGAAAGATATGAAAAAAGATACAATGATCTGAATTGGTATAATAATTATTAGACCAATTATAGATAGAATAAACTTGGCAACATTTCTTTTTTGTTTTCGAGGTATATTAGCAGGATCAACGTTTTGTGGTTGAGTATTATTTTCTATCGGAATTTGATTTTCCATTTGCTCCTCATTTATGTTTAAATATAACATAATTGTATCATCACAAGGGCCTGGTGGGGATCGAACCCACGACAAATTGCTTAAGAGGCAATTGCTCTACCACTGAG
>CAZFRP010000047.1:0-5789 GCA_964521415.1 uncultured Candidatus Saccharibacteria bacterium
GCGGGTGCGAGGCATCTAGGTGAAGAAACCATGTCGCAGGCGGAACGGGCATGGTTCCAGAGCGAAGCGGCGGAGAGTGAAGCCGAGACAAGAGCTGCCCCGCCAACGCTGGTGGCGGGGACGGCGTGTTTCAGAGCCGGATGCCGAGCAGGACCCGTAAACAATGCATCAATATGAAAACAATCATGAATAAAAATTTTGCTGGTAAAAAAGTTCTACTTCGGGTTGATTTTGACATTCCGCTGACGACAAACGACACCTGTCTCGCCGAGCCAAGGCGGAAACGACAAACGATTATTTCCGATGATTTGCGGATTCGAGCATCACTCCCGACAATAGAATATTTGCTTAAGAGCGGTGCGGCAAAGATTATTTTACTGGCGCATTTAGGCCGACCTAAAGGAAAATTTGTGCCAGCTTATACTTTATGGCCAATTGCCAATCGGTTATCGGAATTGTTAAAACTAAAAGCGAAATTTTCTAGTCCAAAAGATGAATATCAAATCAGCGAAAAAATTGTCTTATTAGAAAATACCAGATTTAATCCCGGCGAAGAAAAAAATGATCCTAAATATGCTAAAAAACTGGCAAGATTAGGTGACTCGCCTCACGGCGAAGCAGGTATTTTTGTTAATGATGCTTTTGCTACTTGTCATCGGGCGCACGCCTCAACAGAAGGCATAACTCATTTTTTGCCTTCATATGCTGGCCTTCAGCTTGAAAAAGAAGTGAACGAGCTTTCTAAATTGTTAAATCCTGCGTGTCCATTTGTTTGTATTTTAGGTGGGGCAAAAGTATCTGAAAAAATTAAAGTAATTGAAAATCTTGCTCAAAAGACCGATCAATTCTTACTTTCCGGTGTAATGGCAAACACCTTTTTGAAAGCCCTGGGCAAAGATGTCAAGGACTCAGCGGTCGCCGATGATGTGTTAGACAAAGCAAAAAAGTTATATTTAGAACTCAAAGGAAAAATAATCCTGCCGGAAGATTTAATTTTTGGCAATTTTGAAGGCAAACAAATGCTCCTTGATAATAGTCCGAAGGATATTGAAAAATTCGGAAATATAATTATGGAAGCAAAGACAATTTTTTGGAACGGCAATATTGGTAAAAGCGAAATAAAACCATTTGATAAAGGGACACGGGCAATCGCCAAAATACTAGCGCGCGCCACAAAGAAAGGTGTGATTACGGTTGTTGCCGGGGGTGATACCACTGGTTTTGTTGACAAAATCGGACTCGCAAATAAAATGTCATACATTTCAATGGCTGGCGGCGCGGCGTTGGAGTTTCTTGCGGGCAAAAAGCTGCCGGGGATAAAAACGCTGTTGTAGTATAATTTACATAGAGGTTAATATGTTTAAAGAGCTTAAAACCAAAACTAAAATCCCAACTTACAAATATTTAGTGGAAGGCGAGTGGCAGGAATCAAGAAGTCGCAAACTGATTAGCATTTTCTCGCCGATTGATCGTTCTTTAGTCGGCCGAATTCAATCAGTCAAAAAAAATGAAGCTAACTTGGTAGTCACTGGCGCCTCAATTGCTCAGGCACAATGGGCAAAAATATTGATAGCAAAAAAAATGCAAATTCTAAAAAGAGCCGCAATTTCCCTTTCAAAAAATAAATCACTGCTTGCAAAATTGTTGATTCAAGAAGTCGGAAAGATAAAAAAGGATGCCGAATCGGAAGTCGAGCATTCAGTAGAAATTATTAATAAAGTGATAAAAAACGCCCAATGTTTAGATTATGTGATTAAAAAAGAAAATGAAACTTGCAACATCACTTGTCAACCAGCCGGCGTTGTTTTATGTATTTCGCCATTTAATTATCCAATTTATACAGCAATATCGCAAATTATCCCCGCGATAATTGCCGGAAATAGCGTGATCTTAAAACCTTCAATGTATGGTTCAATTTCTACGTTACACTTAGCGCAAATTTTAAATAAAGCGGGGCTGCCAGCCGGTGTTATAAATGTCATCACTGGGCGCGGTAATGATATTGGCAGATATTTAGCTACGCATGAACTTATTAATATGACATATTTTACCGGTTCAACCAAGGTTGGTAAAGAGATTGCAAAGAAAACCAATATGGCCCAAGTTGTTTTGGAAATGGGAGGAAAAGACGCGGCGATTGTTTTGAAAGACGCTGATTTAGAACATGCGGCCAGGGAAATTGTTGACGGCGCCTTTTTATACAGCGGTCAACGCTGTATGGCGATAAAACGAGTGATTGTTGACACCAAAATTAAAGATAAATTAATTTCCAAAATGGGCGATTATATAAAGAGAGATTTTGCTGAAATTGGCGATCCGCGCGATGCTAAAACCCAGCTTGGACCAGTGATTTCTGATATTCAAGCCGACTATATTGAAAAATTAATTAAAGATGCTAGAAAAAAAGGCGCCAAAGTAATTTGTGGCGGTGTCAGGTTTAATGTTGCCAAAAGAAAAATGAAATTATCTCGTCGTCTTTTGGAATTACCGCGTCGGGTTATTCGGCTCCGTCGCGGCCAGGGAAGATATTTTTGCCCTACGATTTTGGATAAAGTTAAACCCAATATGCGCATTGCCTGGGAAGAGCAATTTGGGCCAGTGTTGCCGGTAATTTCGGTCCGAAAAGAAGCAGAAATGATCAATATTACCAATGCCTCGGAATATGGGTTAGATGCGGCGATTTTTACCAAAGATATAAACAAAGCGCGAAAAATGGCAGAAGATTTAAATGTCGGACAGGTTTTTGTCAATATGAAACCGCACCGCGCTCCCGATGAATTTCCCTTTACTGGCGCTAAGAATTCGGGTATGGGAACGCAGGGAATTCCTTATACCCAAAAAGAGATGATAAAAATCAAATCGCTTCGTATTTCCTCTTGAAATTTTTGTTAACTTGTTTTAAGATAATTCCTTGCTCATATACAACCAGGAGGAGGTGGAGAGGTGGTTGTTACAGTACCAAAAGATTGGACGACAGTTGAGGTGAAATCAGTTATTCCGCACAGAGAGCCGTTTTTATTTGTAGATCGTATTGTACAATGCGAGCCCGGAGTAAGTATCAGTGCATCATTCTATGTCGACCAAAGATTGCCCGTTTTTAATGGTCATTTTCCAGGAAACCCGATTTTTCCTGGTGTTTATCTTATTGAAGCTGTGGCACAAGCTACGGCATTGGCAGTAATGCTCTCGCCTGAATATGCTGATTATCAGCCATTTCTTCATAAAGTAGAAGGATTTAAATTTCCGAATAAAGTTTGTCCCAGAGATTGCCTGATGATAATGGTAGATGACATCGAAATTCATACAAGAGATAATCTCATAAAAGGTAGATTGATAGAAAATGGACTAATTATCGGAAAAGCAACTGGCCAGATCGACAAAAATGAGCGAGAATCAGTTGCAATTGGAACAATTCATTTTTGCGGCATCAAAGGAGTATAATACTTTCAAACACATTTTTATTGTTTCCGTCCAAGGCACTTGCCCTTGGCTTTTTTTTGTGTTATTATGACTAAGTATGGAAATAAAAGTTGAAAAATAAGAACCTGCTCGCTACTCGCTCACAGAACCTTGTTTCTGTATTTTTAACGGAGATTAATTAAATGGAGACAAAAATACAAAAATTACCAAAGTCGCGGGTTAAGTTGGAAATAAAAGTAAGCCCAATCGCGTTGGGTGAGCATTTTGAAAATGCTACGCGAAAGTTGGCATCAAGCACAAATATCCCTGGTTTTCGGCCAGGTCATGCGCCGCTTCATTTGGCTCAGAGCCAAATTGGCGATGAAAAAATCAATCAAGAAGTAATTGAAAGCGTTGTTCCGCTTTCTTATTTTGAAGCGATTAAAAAAGAGAATTTGATGCCGCTTCACGAGCCAAAAGTGGAAATAAAAGAATTTGGCCGCGGCAAAGCGCTGACATTTACGGCCGAAGTTGATGTGTTACCGAAAGTCAAGCTCGGCGACTACAAAAAAATAAAAATTAAAAACGAAAAAGGAAAAATTAAGATTGAAGATAAGGAAATTGATAAAGTTTTACGACAGTTACAAAGACAGACATCAGATATCAACCCAGTTAGCCGAAAATCCCAAAAAGAAGATTATCTTGAAATTGATTTTGAAAGTTTTTTAGACAAAAAGCCGCTGCCAAATAGTAAAAGCCAAAATCATCCGGTAATCATTGGGCAAGGCCAATTTGTCAAAGAATTTGAGGATAATTTAATTGGGCTTAAAAAAGATCAAGGCAAAGAATTTTCCGTTTCTTTTCCTTCCGACTTTCACAACAAAGAGATTGCCGGCAAAAAAATCGATTTTAAAATAAAAGTCAAAGCGGTCAAAGAAATCATTTTACCGAAAATGGATGACGAGTGGGCAATTAAATTGGGCAAGAAAAACTTTACCGAACTTAAAGAGTCAGCGAAAAAATCTATTGAAGCAGAGCGAGCCAAAAAGGAAGCAGAAAAACAGGAAGCCGATTTAATTGGGAAAGTTTGCGAAGTTTGTGAAACCGAGCTTCCAGAAAGTTTGGTCTTGGCGGAAATACAGCGACTTATTCAGAATTTAGTTTATCAAGTTGAAAGTAAAGGTATTAAATTCGATCAATATCTTAAAAATATTAAAAAAGAAGAGAAAGAACTGATAAATGATTTAAGAAAACCAGCCGAACAAAATGTAAAAATTAGTTTGGTTTTAAATGAAATCAAAAAGCAGGAAAAAATAGACGTTTCCGACAGCGAACTGGATGAAGAGATTAAAAGATTAGAATCGCAAAAAATGACCGTAAAAGATGAAGACCGAGAACGCATCCGCCATCAATTGGCAATTAAAAAAACGGTGGATAAGTTAAAAAAAGAACCGATAAGCTAACAAAAAAAGGGAGGCGAGGTAATGTTTAGTGTCTCGTCTTCCCAGAGAGTAATAGTGCTTATGAGTTTTCCGGAAGGTGTTCGGCTTCGGCGCGCGCTGACATAGCATCTTGTGCCTGCAGAATAAGCCCGCCGTTACTCGTGATAACTGGTCTTATGGTATCAGGCAATACAGTTCTGATACCGTAGACCAGATGTAGGGGTGGCGGTGGTTGCCGATCTACTACCCCGGAATACTCAAGAGTTGCCATTCTATGGAGTAAGCCAGCAATAGTATAGATTGCCTTATGCGAACAGGCAAAAAAGATGATCTTTCCTTCTCCAGTTCCAGCCATACCAGTGATCTCCTTCTACAATTTCTAATTTCAAGATACCAAAGAAATTATTTATTTACAAATTAGGGGGTTGACCCCCACACCAACGGTCTTAAAGAGAACACTGTTAATGTGGGGGTTGACATTCTTTATCCACATCTTTTATAATAAAATTGTAGACACAACAAAATCCTAAGGAAACACAAAATTGCATTTAATTTAATGCACCTTGTGTTATGTTTGTCTACAGATTAATATAGCACTTTAATAATCAGAAGCGACCGGAAGTAATAATAAAATTACTTTCAAATTTAAACGTTTTTAGAACGTTTTTTGGAGAGTTTGATCCTGGCTCAGGATTAACGCTGGCGGCGTGCCTAACACATGCAAGTCGTGCGCTCGCAAGAGCGCGGCGAACGGCTGAGTAACGCGTGGATAATTTACTCCTTCGCGGGAAATACCCTGTCGAAAGATAGGCTAATGTCCCATGATATCCGATGTTGCAATACCTCGGATTAAAGCTCCGGCGCGAAGGAAAAAGTCCGCGTCCTATCAGCTTGTTGGTGAGGTAATGGCTCACCAAGGCGATGACGGGTAGCTGGTCTGAGAGGATG
>CAZFRP010000048.1:0-5126 GCA_964521415.1 uncultured Candidatus Saccharibacteria bacterium
CAGATGTAATTAAAAATGATTCTCGGGAAATCCCACTCAAAGAGAATTCTGTTGACTTTGTTTTTATTGATTCGCCATACTCGGACAATATCAATTATTCTGACGATGAAAAATGTATTGGAAAAATTTCGTGCGAAAAAACAGAATTTTATGACGAATTAGAAAAAACCGCTTCTGAAATCGCAAGAATTTTGAAGCCAGATAAGGCGATAGGATGGGTCATTGCTGATCAGTGGATCAAAAAGAAGTTTACGCCTGTTGGATTTTTGCTTTGGCAAAAATTAGAAAAATATTTTGAGCCGATTGATATTGTTTGTTTAACCAGACACAACCAAACATCAAACACACAAATTTGGCATAATCGAGCGAGACAATATAATTTTTATTTGAGAGGGTTCAAATATCTGTTCATAATGAGAAAGCCGAGCTAAAAATTACCGAAATATAATAAAATGGCACTTGACACCTTCGGATTTTGTTTGGTAAGATGGTGGTGGAGGATTTATGTCATATCTTACAAAAAGACAAAAAGAGATTTTGGATTTTATTAAAGAGTTTATTGCTATTCATGATTATGCCCCTTCTTTTCGGGAAATCGGCGAAAATTTTAAATTAAAAAGTATTGCTACGGTCTCTGAACATATCGCGGCGCTACAAAACAAAGAGTATCTAAAAAAAGATCCTTCTATGGCGCGCTCACTTCAGCTTACCCCGGTCTGGGAAGATAGGGTTTTTGAAATTCCACTTTCAGGTACAATTGCCGCCGGTCAACCCATTGAAGCAATACGAACACATGAGACAATTCAGGTTCCCAAAGATATGCTGGCAAAAAATGTTTTTGCCCTTAAGGTTCGTGGTGATTCAATGATTGATGAAGGAATTTATGAAGGGGATTATGTAGTAATTGAACCGCGCCAAACCGCCGAAAATGACGATATTGTCGTTGCGCTGGTGGATAACCATAATGTGACCTTAAAAAGGTTTTACAAAGAAAAAAAGGGCATTCGCCTTGAGGCCGCCAATTCTAAAATGAAGCCGATGCGATTTAAAAAAGTGACAATTCAAGGAAAAGTCCGCGGCGTGATTAGAAAATTCCATTAAAATATGACCGATATAAATAGCCGTTATTTTATGCTCGTCTTGTACCACAAAAACACGCAGTAATTTGACCCAGCGTGTCAAATTCTGCTCTTGTCTCGGCTTCACTCTCCCGCCATAGGCGGGAACCATGCCCGTTTCGCCTGCGACATGGTTTTCTTAGGCACAAGACTCGCTCTCTATACAATAATAATTGACTAACTGAACTTGATTCTGATATAATATCAAACGAAAATGCAAAACAAAGTGGTCATTGGCATTGATTTAGCCGGAAGCGAAAATAATCGCTCTGGTTTTGCGATTATCAAAGAAGAATTTGGCCAAAAAGATACTAAATCGCGCTCGATTTTTTCTGATGTGGAAATTTTAGAAGAGATAAGTCGCCAAAAACCAGAAGTTGTTTGTTTTGATGCGCCAATAACAAAGAAGAAAGAAAACCGCAAAATTGATATACAAATGCAAAAATACGGCGCCCTTTCGCTTTCACTTCCCGGCATGCAGGTTCTCGCCAAAAGGGCTCATGCGCTAGCAAATAAAATCAAAAAACTCGGTGTTACCGTGCTTGAAATAAACCCAAAAGCAACCGCCGAAATTATTGGTATTGAGCCACAATCTTTGAGTAAATCAACTCACCAGGCCGATGCCATACTGGCGGCAATGACCGGCTTTTTATATTTGGAAGACAAAACCAAAGAAATAGGGGATGATGACGGAAAAATAATTATTCCCCAGCCATCGCGCAAAAAACCGCTTAGCCAAACTCCAGCGTAATTTATGAAAAAATTCTATTTAATCATCTTTTTGGTTTTGCTGACCAGCGGCGCTTTTTTTGTTTTTAAAAACCAAAAAGAACCGCTTCCAGTTCCGCAAGAAGCACCGGCAAATACAAATACTAATACTGAAATCACTGGCAATACCAATAGTGAAAATACTAATAAAAATACAAACGCGAGTCCGACGCCACCAATCAAAGATTCTTACGACTTAAAAGTACCATTTGTCTCGCAGGCACCATATGCTAATTGGGACGAACTGCATAATGAGGCCTGCGAGGAAGAGGCAATTATTTTGGTTCATTTTTATAAAAAGCGGGCTGCACTATCAAAAGAAACGGCCGAAAATGAAATCCAAAAAATGGTTTCATACGAAATTAAAAACTATGGCTCGCATAAAGATTTAACCGCGCAAGAAACAGCGAAATTGGCCAAAGATTTTTATGGGTATAAAAATGTCAAGATAAAATACGATTTTTCCTGGGATGATGTAAAAAGAGAAATTTCGGCCGGAAACCCAGTAATTGTGCCAACTGCCGGCCGCCTTTTAGGCAATCCGAATTTTCGTCGGCCGGGCCCCCTCTACCATATGTTAGTTTTACGCGGCTACACTAAAGATATTGTCATTACCAATGATATTGGTACCCGAAAAGGGGAGCGATACCAATATTCTTACAAAACTTTAGATCGTGCCATTCATGATTGGACTGGAAATCCAGATACCATTTCACAAGGCCGACGCGCAATGATTGTGATTAATTAAGCCCGAAGTTATATTATTTTGTTCTTTTCCCCTTTGCTGGTAAATGTCCGTGATTGGCTTTTTTACTTCTCCAGGAAAGCTGGTTTTTTTGACTTTTTCTACTCATTTTCGTCCTTTCTAAAACATTATACCAGAAAGTAGCCCTTTATATTGAAATTCTAAATTTTATTCTCTATACTGATTAAGTATGACGCAGTTTATATCACCCACCAAAGGCAAACTTTCACTTCAAAACATTGCCAAAGATATTGTCCAATATATCAAATCCGAACCAGAAGAAAATTATCAACTAGTCATTGGCACTGATTCAGAAGGTAATGGCAAAATTTCCTTTGTCACCGCGATTGTTATCTACCGCCAAGGTAAGGGCGGTAGATATTTCTATCGTAAATTCATCAAAGAAAAAACCTTGGTCTTAAGACAAAAAATTTATGAAGAGGTAAATTCTTCGCTTGAAACTGGCAATGCCTTGATTTCCGGCCTGCAAAAATATTGGCAAAAAGACAATCTTAAGTCAGAACTGGAAATTCATATTGATGTTGGTGAAAATGGTCCCACCAAAGATTTAATCAAGGAGGTTACCGGAATGGTCTTGGGTTTTGGCTACAAGGCAAAAATTAAACCATATTCTTATGGCGCCTCAATGGTAGCGGACAGACATATATGAATGTTCTTTCTTGTAAAATCGGCACCGGTTTTTGGAAATTATTTACCGCGGTTTCTTGCGGCGCCTTGGGTGATAGCATCAATCCTTGTGCAATTGTCACTCTACTTTTGTTTTTGCTTTTAATGTTTTCTCTAAAAAAAGAGCGCCAGCATATTTTACTGCTTGGCGCCTTGTATATTATTGGAATTTATATCTCGTATTTTCTAATTGGCGCCGGCGTTTTAAAAACCTTTTTCCTTTTTGGCATTCCCCACATTGTCGCCAAAATAATGGCTGTAATTGCGCTTGTCTTGGGTATCTTGATGATTTACGAATTTATTTTTAAAAAACGATTAAAAATATTCACCATCTCCCCTAAAGTCCGATTAAAGTTTATGGATTTTGCCAAGCGCGGTTCGGTCGCCGGCTCATTTTTCCTTGGGATTATTGTTGGTATTTTTGAATTTCCCTGTACTGGCGGAATATACATGGCGGTGCTAGCGCTACTTTCAGCTAAAACCACGTATCTCTCGGGAATTTTTTGGCTACTGTTTTATAACCTTATTTTTGTTTTACCGTTAATTCTGATTTTAATTATCGCTTCAAATCCGCTCGTTGCCGATCGATTTCTTAACTTTGAAGAGCAAAAATCAGATTTAACTCGTTTTTTTGTTGGCTTAATAATGATTGGGCTTGCCCTTACCATTTGGTTTTTGACATAAAAAATGGTATTATGAAAATATGTTTAAAGGAGTGGCATTAAATCCCCAGATTCTCATTGGTCTTTTGATTGGTTTTCTGATCGGATACTTCTTTGCCAGAATAAAAGCAAAATTTTTTCGCCTTGTTTTCATCTTCGTGATTGGTATTGTCTTAATTTATCTGGTTGTTAAACTAAAAATAAAAATAATATAGTAAGGAGATCTCTATGGCAGAAGAAAAGAAAATCGGGCAGGTAACTCATTTCTTTGGTAAAATCGGGGTGGCGATTGTCAAATTATCCTCTGAACTTAAGATCGGGAGCAAAATTCACATCAAGGGCCACACCACTGATTTTGAAGATAAAGTTGCCTCAATGCAGGTAAATCACGAGTCAATTGAAGCCGGTAAAAGCAAGGACGAAGTCGGTATTAAAGTAAAAGAAGAAGTTCGTGACGGCGACGAAGTTTATAAAGTCGTTGAATAAAATTTAAGTGATTATTTTTCGTTGCTACGAGGTAAAATCGCGATCAATTTGAGGGGTATCTTTTAATGACGTTTCTTGTTTTTCAAACACAGAACGTCTTATTTTTATGCTAATAAATATCACGAAGGCAACAGTGATTAAAATGGAAAAATAAATTGCCAGTGGACTGCTTTTTACATCAAATTCATTTAGAACTTTGGCCACCGATTCGTTGCCATAGTCATCAGTTACGGTTGCTTCTAAACGATATTTGCCGGACTTAAGATTTTTATTAATCGTTTTACGCCAATTTCCGGAATCGTCAATGGTAATTTTTGAAGAATATTCTTGCGGGTATAAATACAAAGTAAATTGCATCCTCGGAGTCCCCCTACCTTCAATCTCTAAGTGATTAGAAAAAAGAGAATTTTTAACTTTAACTTTGGCCGTAAGATTAGAGAGTTTTTCGTTTAGATTAGGATTATTTTGTTTTTCTTGCACTTCAATTATGGTTGGCAGATAAAACACCACGCTTTGTTCTTTTAGCATTACCCCTTGTGCCAGAACGCGTATCAGTTTAATACCAGCGACTTTAGTCGTAGCCTCAACAAGATAATTATTTCCCCCGGTTCTTAAATCTGAAAAATCAAGATCGCCGATGGCGGAAAATTCGGGCTTTAT
>CAZFRP010000048.1:5136-5557 GCA_964521415.1 uncultured Candidatus Saccharibacteria bacterium
CACTTCTCCATTATCACTTTTAACTGATACATTGATGGTAATTTTATCTGCACCATCTGCCCGACAAAGTAATTTTGAAAATGAGACGGTTGATTTTGTCGCATTTATTTTCGGATAAAAAGAAGTAGAGCTGCTTTTTGAAGTAACCCTAACTTCTTTCTTAGTGGTCTGCGGCGGGACAAACGCTGAAAAACTAACATTGTTAATATTGGCCGGAAGATTATTACCACTTGAGTCAATTAGGGTAGAATTTGAAGCATCTAAGATGCTGTTGTCAGCTCGTGTTATCTTAAAAATAATTTCACCAAGCGTGGCTCGCTCCGTTAACCCGCCAAATTTACCCATTGATAAATAGATTTTGCCATTTCTGGTATCAATGTTTTCGGTTAAATTAGCTTCAAACGTGCTACCTTTACGAATG
>CAZFRP010000049.1:0-5510 GCA_964521415.1 uncultured Candidatus Saccharibacteria bacterium
ATTATTATGCCCTATTTTTTTGAGCCGCACAGATGGATGATTTCGGGCTATAAAACTGCCTTATATTTGTCTAAAAAAAATAAAGTTATCGTTCTAACAACAGGAAGGCCTTACTACGAAGAAATGGGGCCAAACCTAAGAATTTATAGAATGTGGGATTTTTTTATGCCAGACCCGGTCAATTTCTCCATTGTTCCTGGGCTTTTTTGGCATCTTTGTAGAGTAATTAAAAAAGAAAAACCAGATATTTTTTTGGTAAATAAACATATGTTTTACACTTCTCTAGCGGTAATATGGCTTCGTCTTCTTGGGAAGAAAGTATTTACTCAAATTGATAGTTTTCCAGGTATTACCTGGTTTTCTCGCAGTATATTTGTTAATATGATACTCTGGATATACGGACGAACAATTGGTCTTTGTTTATTAAAGTTAAGTCAGAAAGTGATTTTACTGCATGAAGGTTTAATACCGATTGCTCGAAAATATCAACTTAATTATACAGTTGTTCATAATGGTGTTGATCTTGGGGCAATCAAAAAGGCAAAACCAGCTTCTGATTTAAGATCGAAAAGCAAGGGAGAGCAAAGAGTTATCTATGTTGGTCGACTTGAGTCAGTCAAGGGATATCGGGATTATCTTCGGATAGCTGTAAAAATGGTAAGGAAAAATCCCCATCTTAAATTCTATTTGGTTGGCAATACCCAAGGCAAGGAAGATTTGATTAAGAAATATTCTTCAAGAAGGCTGATCTTTTTGGGCCATCGAAATGATGTTTACTCGATCTTAAAAACCATGGATGTTTTTGTCTTATCATCATATTCCGAGGGTCTACCCAATGCTTTAATGGAAGCAATGGCGTCTGGTTTGGCGTGTGTCGCCTCAAATGTTGGCGGAGTCAAGGTTCTTATTAAAGATAAAATTAATGGTTTACTTTTTGAACCGGGTAATTGCCAGGCAATGGAGAGCAAAATAACCTTGTTATTATTGAATGACAAACTGAGAAAGAAATTATCGTACAATGCCCATAAAACCATCTCTAAAGATTATAGCTGGAAGAAAGTTGCCAGTCAGTACCTTGGGCTTTTTGAAGAAAAAGCACCCCAGAGAAATTACAATGAAGGACTTGATTGAAAAATGCGCAAAATAGTCGGTTTGAATTTATTAATTTTCGTAGTTTATTTTATTTCCTATTTCTTGTTTAAAATTAATTTTCCTTATTTCATCTATTTCGTGGGCTTGATTTTCTATTTCCTACCGGGAATTAATTACGCTTTGTTTTGCGAACAAATATCCACCTCACCCCAAGGTAAAAGCAAGATTTTTCTTTGGGCTCTAGGCATTTCATTAGTTTTAACCCCGGCTTTTATTTATGTCACCTCTTTATTCAAAGGCCAATTGGCCGACGAAAAGACCACTTTTTTGTTTTTTATTATTTGGTGGTTTACATCACTTTTGACATTCTTTGTTCCCTGTCTTATAAAAAAAGTTAAACCGACTACAATCTCACCCCCTTCTTATAAAGATAATAAAATTTTTTGGTGGGCTGTCGGCATTTTCATGGGGGTGATGGTGATTAGTTTTATCATTTATCCCTTTATACCAGAAGCTGACCCCTATAGATACTTGCTAGATTTGCGCCTTCTATCTACCTTGCATCAATTACCAGCTGGCGAGAGTCGGCAATTATTTTTGGCCTTGCTGTGGACCGTAAGCTATATTTCAAAATTATCTTTCTATTGGCTTTTTAAGGTTTTTATCCCTTTGTTGGGCGCGGCCTACGTAATAATTTTTTATCAAATCTCGCGCAGGTTGTTTAAGAATCATTGGCTTTTGTTATTATCTTCTTTGTCGTTTTTATTGTTTCCGGTAATTGTTCTGGAACTTCTTATTCCCCGCGCTCAGTCAGTTTTTATGATTATAATACTTTCGTTTTTGTATCTTTTAACCAATTTATTAAGTGAAAAAAGGTCGTTTAATAACTTATGCTGGTTTTTATTGGCATTGATTATATCTATTTTGGGGATGAAGATACATCAATTTTTTGGCTTTCTAACATTAACTACTTTAATAGCAATAGTGGTTTTTCTATGGCCGCAGGTAAAAAAGTATCCTTTTCAAGCATTACTTTCCCTCATTTTGATTTTTTTCGGAGCATACCCCTGGTTTAGAGATTTAGGATTTTTGAGCCAAATTACGGATTTAGCAAGGCCCTTTTGGGATTCACTTTTTCATCCTAAAATTGACCTTTGGTTTATCGATAACTATACCAATGTTGACGGGAATCAAATGGGCTGGCAGGGTTATACTTGGCTTTTTTATTACGGCTATAACCTTGGGTTTTTTTTACCAATCTTGTTGGCGGTGGTTTTTATTAAAAAGATTCGCGTAAGATTGAAGTTTAAAAAATATTGGCCTTATCTATTGAGTTTTTTGACTTTTTTCTTAATCGCAGAAATTTTTCCGCGGTTAGGTTTGGCTTTCTTGCCAGATAGGGCATGGCTTTTTACTTCTCTTTTTATTGCCCTTTTTATACCTTTAATTCTAAAAAACTTAGAGGGAAAATTTACAAAAAGAACGATAATTTTCGGAACAATCACTCTTCTTTTAATCTCATTTACGGTTTCTTGGGGAATTATCTATGCTAAACAGGGATGGACCTCTAAAAAAGAATACGAGGCAATAAAATATATTAATTCTTTTTTTCCTAAAGAATCTATCATAATCGGGCAAGGAGGAAGCAAAACCCCCATTGAGTATTTTACCGAGCACCTGGTCGTTGTCCCTGATAAGGACTTTTTCCTGAGTAAGTCAATTGATTCTAGCTTATCATTTATTCAAAATAAACTGCCGCAATTAGCAGATCCAGCGAGAAGGGAAGAGGCCCAAAAAAAGTTATTAAGCGAATCTCTTAGAAAAGATCGTGAAGAGATATTAAATTCCCCAAGGGGACCAGAAAGAGATATTTTAATCAAAAGAATCAGCGACCAAATAAGGCAATTTAATACAGAATATCGGCCCCTAGAAGATACCATCGGCATAATCGATTATGAAAAAGCGACCATTTACATTCTTTATTCTAAAGATAAGTTTAAAAATCTCTATGGGATGAGAGCATGGTGGAAGGATTATAATTTCTACGATGCTGATTTAAAAAAATTCGACACGAATAAAAGTTTTGAAAAAGTTTACGATAAAGACGATGTAACTATATGGAAATATATAAAATGAAACCTCGTGGATTCTAGGAAAGGATTAAAATGTGTGGGATTGCTGGCAAAATTTATTTTAATCGTTCTTTAATTTCTCTTCAGGATATTAAACAAATGACTAATGCGGTTGCTCACCGAGGACCTGATGATGAAGGTGTCTATATTTCTCCTGATAAAAAGGCGGGTTTAGGCATCAGCGTTTGTCTATTATTGACTTATCGCCAGCCGGCCATCAACCAATGAATTACCTTAGTCGATATTGGATTGTTTATAATGGAGAAATATATAATTTTCAAGAAAAAAAAGATGCGCTTACCAAAGAAGGATATACTTTTAAATCAAAGACCGATACAGAAGTAATTTTAGCACTCTATGATAAATATAAAGAGAAATGTTTAGAGCATTTAAGAGGAGCTTTCGCTTTTGCTATCTATGATGAAAAAGATCGGGTTCTCTTTTGCGCTCGGGACAGAATTGGCAAGAAACCACTTAAATATTATATTGATAAGGATAAATTTATTTTTGCCTCTGAATTAAAGGCAATTTTAACAAACCCCGATGTTAAAAAAGAACCAGATTTTCAAGCAATTTATCATTATTTAAGCTTTCAATATGTTCCCGCTCCGTTGACTGGCTTTAAAAATATTCAAAAATTGCCCCCAGCTCATTATCTGGTTTGCCAAAATGGCAAGGTGAAAATTAAAAAATATTGGAGTTTGGATTTTTCGAAAAAAGACAATCTTTCCGAAGAAGAATGGACACAAAGGATAATGGAAAAATTAAAGGAGTGTGTTAAAATTCGGATGATTTCCGATGTTCCGCTCGGCGCTCTTTTATCGGGCGGGATTGATTCTAGCACAGTAGTCGGATTAATGAGCCAGCTCTCTAAACAACCAGTCAAAACTTTTTCAATTGGTTTTAAAGACAATAAATTTAATGAATTGCCTTATGCAAAAATGATAGCTCAAAAATTTCAGACAGATCATACAGAATTTATTGTAGAGCCACAAGCTATAGAAATTTTGCCTAAATTAGTCCATCTTTACGAAGAACCTTTTGCTGATTCTTCGGCGTTGCCCACTTATTATGTTTCCAAATTGGCCAAAAAACATGTTACCGTTGCTTTAAATGGAGATGGTGGGGACGAAAATTTTGCTGGTTATCCACTTTATAATGCGTGGCTTTTTGCCAATAAAATTCCTTACTTTATAAGAAAAACAGCTGGAAGCTTTGCATTTTTAGGCAAGGTGGTATCAGATCCCGCATTGAGATACAGATTTTATATATTTTTGAATGCCCTTTCGGGGAAAAACCATGAAATGTATTTTGATTTTTTCTCAAGCGCTTATTTTACCGAGAAGACAAAACATAATTTGTTTACCAAAGAATTCAAAAAAACAGAACTCGTTTCTTCTTACAAAAAGGCAAAGGAATACTTTGAACAAGAATTAGGATTACTAGACCAGGCATTAAGTTTTGGCATAAAGACCTATCTGCCCGAAGATCTGCTAGTCAAAGTAGATATTGCCTCGATGGGTAATGCTTTGGAAGGAAGATCTCCCCTACTAGATCACGAATTTTTAGAATTAACAGCTAAAATACCCTCTTCGCTAAAAATCAAAAATAATCAAAACAAATATATCTATAAAAAAGCCCTAAAGGGGTTTTTGCCCGGAGAGATTCTTTCCAAAAAAAAGCAAGGTTTTATGATTCCGCTTGATAAATGGATGCGAGAGGATCTTAATAAATTTGCCAAAGAGATTATTCTAAGTGACAAAGCCATTAAAAGAAATATTTTTCAGAAAGAAGAAATAGAAAAATTATTTAAAGAACATGAAGCTAAAAAATTTAATCATGGGAGTAGAATCTGGGCACTTTTATGGTTAGAGCTTTGGTTTCAAACCTTTTTTGATTAATTTTGGTAATGATCAAGGATAAGATATGAGAAAAATATTTTTACCCTATTTAGTTGATCCTGTATCTCAAGAAAATTTTCGCCTTGTTGGGTTTAAAGAAATAAAAGATCGGATAATTGACGGACTAATGGTATCTAAACATAGCTGGTATCCAATTATTAAAGGAGTGCCAAGAATTTTAATTGGCGAGCTTAAAACTAATCTATTACAAAATCATTATCGCTTCTTGAAAAAATATTCAAAAAAAATGCCCAAGGGGATTTTGACTGAGTGGCAAGAAAAAATCAACAAAATTGATGATCTAAATACATTCTACAGGCATCAAAAAAAAACAGCTGAAAGTTTTGCCTACGAGTGGAAGAAAATCTATCAAGAAAGTAATTTT
>CAZFRP010000050.1:0-5414 GCA_964521415.1 uncultured Candidatus Saccharibacteria bacterium
GGGGAGCGGAGCATTCAAATTTTCAAAAAACAATGAAAGTTTACGATGGTGGGCAGGAGAGGAGTCGAACCTCCATGGGTTTTACCCCACCAGGTCCTTAGCCTGGCGCGTCTGCCATTCCGCCACCTGCCCGCAGTACCGAAATTATACTATTTTATCAGCTTTTCCGCAAGGCCAAGGTGCTCTTTGGTGTTAATGCCAACAACTTGTCGCCAATCTTTGATCGGCAAAATTGAGATTTTTTCTTTTTGAGAAATCGCCAAGGCCAAAATATCTGTCAGATAATATTCGCCAGAGGTTTTTTTAATTTTTGGTAAATTTTCTAAAAGCCATTTTGTCTTGACAACGTAGCAGGACGGATTACATTCTTTGATTTTTTTCTCAGCCGAGGTGGCCTCTTTTTCTTCTAAAATTTTTAATAAATTGCCTTTTTGGTCGCGCAAAATTCGGCCGTAGGCATAAAAGGAAGGATTTTCTAAAATAACCGAGATTAGGGAAAGCGTGGCCTTTGATTTTTGGTGCAGGTTAATAATTTTTTTCAAAGTTTCTGGCTGCCAAAACGGCATATCGCCTAGGATAATTAAGACATCTTGATAACTTTTAAGGACATTTTTGGCTGCCAAAACTGCGTGTCCAGTGCCAAGGCGTCTTTTTTGCCAGACATAGGAAGCGCGATTTTTTAAATAATCTTTTAATAAATTGCCGTGAAAACCAATTACTAAAATTGGTTTTTTAAAACCGACTTTATTTAAATTTTTGACCACATAATCAATAATCGGCTTATTACAAAGCACATACATTACTTTTGGTTTATCCTTGGCATTTAACCGCGTGCCTTTACCGGCCGCTAGAACTAAAGCTTGAATATTTTTCATAATTCTTTTTAAATTATATTACAAAAATAGGGAACGATATAGATGATGCGTTCCCTAATTACTTTCAATTAAAGATAGAATTGTTTCAATATGTTCAAGATGCTCATAATATCGTTGCTTTCTTGCAGATAAATCTGAAGTTGAATACATGGAATCGAGTTTATGGGTCCCGCCGTAAATCGCAGGGTGGGGAATCTCTTTGATCTTCAAAGCAGGAAAGTGATGGTGCAAACGAAGAAGAATCTCAACGGCATAGCCGTAACAATCATAATGAAGATTGGGGAGAATTTCACTTATCATGGTTACTGGTAAACCCATCATGCCACAAAGTGCATCGGTTAGGTTCCAGCCAGTAACCTCGTTGATTCTGTTCGTTACCATCCCATTTAGTTCTATCCATTCTGGAGGGATGTGATTTCCAATAGATTCAGGATGATATCTTGAGGCACGAACTATGCCAATGCCATTTTGTAAGGCAGTGATAAAGTCAGGTATCAAACTAGGGCAGTGTTGCCCATCACCATCCATAGTTATTATTGCAGTATATCCATTATCAAGAGCGAACTGGAGCATTTCTTTTCGGCATCGGCCATATCCCATTTTTGTCTCATGGGAAATAAGAATGTTTCCATGTTTCTCAATGACCCGTCTTGTTTGGTCGGTTGAACCATCATCAATAACAAGTACATCAATATCATCAGCAAATCTAGGTAGAATCATCCTAAGTCCTTCTTCCTCGTTATGACCTGCAACTCCAACCAACATTCCCTTGTTCATCCACGTTCACCTCCCCTTGTTGTTATGTGCGTTTCCACCACTCTATTATCTTTTCAGCAGCTTCTTCTGCTGTTGTGGTGGAGGTGTCTATAATTATCTTTTTTTTGATTTGGCTTTCTTTGAAAGCTTGCCGAAACATATCTCTTTTCTCAATTACACTAATAAAACCCTTACCCCAAGGTTCTGGTTTATTTGTTTTTTTTCTTTCTTCATATCGTTTTTGCAATACTTTATTATTGCAGTCTAACAATACCAGTCCTACGCTAATCTCGTTCAGATTTTTTTCCAGTTGTTTATAATTCTGCTCAACATTTAAAAATAAACGGCAATAAACGATATCTGTCAGATGCAAGCGATTAAATAAAACCTCTTCATATTGAAAATTTTTAAAAATGGATACCAGAGATAAAAGTCGGTTTTTAAAATATTTAACCAAATTGTTGTTATTTTTAATTTCTTTTTGAATTTCTGGTCTACAGTAACCGTGTATAGTTAACGCAACGGAGTGTACATATTTCTTTTCTAAGGCCGAAAAAATTTGGCTTTTGCCAACCAAATTAGATCCCTCTAAAATTAATTTAATTTTTTTCACAAAAATATTTTCTGTCAAAGCATATTAGAAAAAAATGGAAATTTTTCGCTTTCGCTCAAAATTATCCTTTTCTCACTTCGTTCGAAATAGAAAAATTATATTAAATAATCTTTTCAAGAATTCCAATTTTTATATCAAATGGCTTTAAAGAAAGAGTATAATTTTCATACATTCCGCCTTTGATTTCAAACTGCAAAGGCACCAGGCGGGAAAGAGGGATAGTAATTTTGCTTTGAAGGTCGTAGCGATTTTCTGAGTAGGTTTTGGGCAAATCATTATTTTTTAAGATTTTATCTTCGCTTTCAAGTAATTTTTGCAAAATCAAAATGGCGGCTTTTTGAGAGGGCAGGGAAGTGGAGTTTAAGTTTTTGCCGCCGTGTAAAATTTTGCCTGAAACACAATCTAGCAAAAGATCAATTTTTTTCGCCAATTTGGGAATATCGGCAGGGCAGGGTAGAGTGGTTTTAACATTTGATTTTTCATAAACGGTTAAAAGCAGCGAGTCCTTTTTAATATGGGGCGAGAGGCAGTTGTTTTTAATATCTTGTTCTAAAATTGTGCCACGCTCTTCAAAGCCATCGTCCCACGAGGTGTAGTCCAAATTATACACTCTATTTTGGCAGAATTTGGTAATTTGCTGCCGATACTGTCCGTATGGAACTGCAAATAATACCTCGCCCCCCTTCCCTACTCCGGTGATTTTTGCGCCAGAGCCAGTTTGATTTTCGGTTTTGTCAGCCATCTTGTGAATTGCTGAATAAATTTTATCAATAGCCGGCGTGGAAATTTCCAAAAAATGCAAAAGATTTTGATATTGATTGATAGTATTAAAGAAAAATTCCAAACACTCGGTTTTTGCACCTTTTTTAAAGATTTCCGAAAAAGCAATTAAATTTTGTCCCCCGATTTGATTTAGCATATTAAGATAGGTCTGCCAAAATGAATTTTCAAAACTTGATTTTAAGATTTTTTTAATGTCTGCTTCTCTATTTTCTAAAATATTTTTAATCTCCTGTGCTGAGGCAATCACGGCCGCACCGCAAACCAAATTACCAGAAAATATTAAACCAAAATCAATCGGCCAAACCGGATGTGATTTTAAATTAAAAATTTGATCCAGTGATTTACCCCAATATTCTTTACCTTTAGAGTAAAAAACAATTGGATAGGGCGAGTCCGAAAGGGCGACAAAGGTCGTGGCGCCTGAAGTTCTGCCTTGTTGCAGTTTTTTGGCGTAGGACCAAGCCGAGGTAAATACATCTTCTTTGACACTGGTTAATTCGCAAAGACAGGCCCGCCTTGGCTCGCACCAGGCGAGACAGGCAGAAAGTGCGCCCAAGCTGCCAAGCGAGGTGCCAAGTGTTACTTCAGATAAAAAATGGATTTTATAACCTGATAATTTTTCAGAAAGCGATTCGGTTAATTTTAAAACCAGGTAATTATCAAGGCGGGTTTTGACAAACTGATTAGTTGTTGAACTATAAGTCAAAAATTCTTTTTCAATTTCAAATTTACTTTTTTTAATTTGCTGGAGTCCAACATAAAATCGCAGCGGCAATTTAGAAAGTACCGTTAGTCCGCCAAAAAAACCCGAGAAATCGCCGGTCCAAAAAAATGAATGCGGCGCCGAAACCACTTTTTGCGATTTTTGAAAAAAATCTTGATAAACACGCGGAAATTTATTTTTTAGAGCGCTTGAGTTCATGCGAATAATTTACTCTTTTTGAGCGAAAATGTCAAAGGAAAAAGAGTCCAGGCGGACTCTTTTGATGTAATAAAATTATTTGTTTTTATATTTTTAGATTATGAATTTCTTCAATAATATGTGAAGCATCGGGTTTTACCCTCGAATCGGCTGGCGCGCTATCTTTGGTGAAAATACTGGATGTTCCAGCCACAAAGACATTGGCGCCGTTTTGCGCGCACAGTTCGATATTATCTAAAGTTAAACCACCGTCAACTTGAATATGAATAGGTCGATCACCGACCATTTTGGCCAATGATTCTATTTTCGGAAGAACAGAAGAATCAAATGTTTGGCCCGCAAAACCCGGTGGAACTGTCATCAGTAATATCATATCAAGTTCATTAAGAAGGTGCTTTATTTGATAAATAGGAGTTTTGGGATTTAGGGCAATACCGGCTTTGGCACCGAGCGCCTTGATCTTTTTTATTGCCTCTCTGGGTTTTTCAGTTGCCTCACAATGGAAAACCAAAATATCTGCACCGGCCTCAATAAATGCCTCAAAATATCTTTCTGGTTGTGCAATCATCAGATGGGTATCAATTACCATATCTTTAGCATGAGGTTTTATTCCGGAAATCAAAGAAGGACAGCCATTGACAATATTGGGAACGAAATGTCCATCCATGACATCAACATGAAGCCACTCTACGCCCGCTTTTTGCAGGGCGGTTATTTCATCACCCAAATAGAGCGGGTCAGCGTACATTATTGAAGCCGAGACAATCGGTTTTCTTTTCATCATTGATCTCCAAATACAACGAACGTTCTTTGAAAATGAGGATGCCTTTCATTGAAAAGAAACGCTTCTGTTAATTCAGTTGCACTATTTACAGGGAAAGTCCGGTCTGGATTTATCATTCTTTCCAGTTTGTCTCTATAACCAGGGTTACTTATAGCTCCTGCAACGGTAAAATAATCTCCAGGTAAACTAAAAGCAGAACTTTTGACCCTTTTACTACCAAGGGAGAGGCTACCGCCAGAATTCACAAACTTCGTTAAGTCAGGAATCATTAATCCATCATGCTCTGCAGATAACGAAACTGGTCCATCTTTTATTCCCACAACAATACATGTACCCGTTTTTGCAGTGAGTTTAAGAGCAAGTTGTACAGATTTTTCCGCGCCTACAGCCTCGAATACAAAGTCATATTTGCCATATTGGGATTTACTGTTATCACCGATGATGTGAGTTGTTACAAAATCATTGGTCAGAGCGAGTTTTCCAGGTTGCCTGCCAAACAGATGGAGATGATTTTTTGGTATACCAGAAAAGTAAGCGAGATGGACAGCAATAAGAAAACCGATTGCTCCACTTCCAATCACTGCTACCTGGTCTTGAGGTTTAACATTAACCGAAAGTATTGCCCTTAAAGCGATTGAAGATGGTTCTAAGAACGAAGCTATAAAATGAGAGACACCGCCA
>CAZFRP010000051.1:0-5270 GCA_964521415.1 uncultured Candidatus Saccharibacteria bacterium
ATGCCAGTATGGTTTAATGGTTAGGTTAACAGTTATTAGGTAATCACCTAACCCATCAACTTAACCTTTTGACTATACCGGCTGCCTAACCCTAACCAATAAACTGAGATCAATTAAGGAGCGACCGTGGAATTAAGAGAATATCTAAAAATTTTCCAAAAGCATTTCTGGCTAATTTTGATTTCAATTATTTTGATTGCGGCCGGCGCTTTTATTTTTGTAAAAAGACAAAAAATCGCTTATGAAGCAAATGGAGACCTTACGGTTGTTCCGAAAGCAAATGAACAATTAAAAAATGTTTATGAATATGACGGTTATTATGCCCTGCAAGCGGCAACTGTTTTTAACACCACTGTTTCAGCTTGGCTGCAAAGTCCGAATACCGTTACAGAAATATATCAAAAAGCTGGCTATGAAATTAACCAAAATACAAAATCAAAAGCCCTTTCAAAAACAATCAAAACCACACTAATGCCTCAATCTTTCTCATTAAGATTTCGACTTCAGGATCCGGACAAAGAAAAAGTTGCCAAATTAGCAAAATCAACCGTTGTTATTATTCAAGACAGAACAAATATATTTAATCAAAAAGCTGGTTCAAAATTAAATTACGAAATCAGTGCTTCAGAACCAGTTATCATTGAAAACAGACCGCCAGTAACTTTGTATACCGTAGCTGGACTTTTTGCAGGATTGGTTTTGGGACTGTTTTTATCTTTACTTTTAGAATATTTTAAAAAGACCTAAGATAATCAGAAAGGCCTTCTTGCCACGGTCTCATTTTAATGTCAAGTTTTTGGATTTTTTCATTTGATAAAACCGAATATTTTGGCCGGGGAGCGCTTTCTGGCTTTATCTTTTGCCACACTTTTGCAGAAATGGGAATAATTTTTGTTTTTACCCCACGGCTCTGCCGTGAGACATCTTTCTTTTGCTTGACAATCTCCTTGGCAAAATTCGCCCAAGACGTCTCGCCATCGTTTGTAATATGAAAAATTCCAGATTCATAATTCTTAATTTTTAATTCATTAATCAGTTTATAAATTGCTTTTGCCAAATCTAGCGCGTAGGTAGGTGGGCCAATTTGATCAGAAACCACTTTAATTTCATTTTGTTTTGGTGCTAAATTTAGTATTGTTTTGACAAAATTATGTCCGTCCCCAAAAAGCCAAGCTGTTCTTACGATAAAATATTTGGGTAATTTTTTAACAACTTCTTCGCCTTCTAATTTTGTTTTTCCATAAACAGACAAAGGATTTGGTTTATCAGTTTCTAGATAAGCTGTTTTCTTTTTCCCATCAAAAACAAAATCAGTGGAAATATAGATAAGTGCGATATTGGTTTTTTGGCAAACCTCGGCGATATTTTTGGTTCCTAAAACATTTATTTTATAAGCTAATTCTTTATTTTGCTCGCATCCATCAACATCGGTGTAGGCGGCAGTGTGTATAACATAGTTCGGGCGAACGCCCTTTATTTGTTGGGCAACCTGTTTTTTGTCGGTTATATTCAAATCTTTTTTAGTGGCAAAAATAGAGTTATTTTTTGGCAAAACTTTTTGTAACGCCCTACCAAGTTGACCATTAGAACCAGTTACTAATATTTTCATTGATATAATCTTTCTGCTTCTTTTTTTCTTTTTTTCCACCACGCTGGATTTTCTTTGTACCACTTTACGGTTTTTTTAAACAATTCTTTAATATCTTTTGACGGCTTCCAGCCCAATTTACGGATTTTTTCTGCCTTAAGCCCATAACGAAAATCATGTTCTGGTCTTGGATCAGGTACAAAATCAATAAATTCCTTTTTTGATTTTTTCATAATTTTGCAAAGTAGTGTGGCAACGTCGCAATTTTTAATTTCTGGCTTATTGTTTGCTGCCACATCATACGCCTGCCCGATTTTGCCTTTTTTTATTATTAACAAAATTGCCTGGGCAGTATCTTCTACATTGAGCCAATCACGTACCTGCTGTCCTTTTCCCCAAACAGGCATTTTTTTACCTAAGAAAACATTGGTAATATAACGGGGCAAAGCTTTTTCCGGATGCTGGCGGGGGCCAAAATTGTTAGTAGGACGGACAACAATTACTGATACGCCTTTTGCCGCAAAATCGCGCGCTAATTTATCGGCCTTGCCTTTAGAACGGGGGTAGTCAGCTTTTAAAAATTTATAGCGACGGTCAGCATCTTCTTCGGTAAAGTACCCGCGTTTTATTGAACCATATACCTCGTCGGTCGAAATATGGATGAATTTTTTGACGGGAAATTTTTGTACCGCCTCGAGCAAAACGCGCGTTCCAAAAACATTGGTCTGATAAAAAATGTCAGGATTTTTTTCCGCCCGGGTGTTATGACTCTCAGCGGCAAAATGGACAATAATGTCAAATTTTTCATCGCGGAAAAGTTTTTCTACTAATTTTTTATCACAGATATCGCCTTTAATAAATTTTATTTTATCTAATACTCCATCTAAAGAATCTTTATCCCCGGCGTAAGTTAACTTATCAAGAACGATTATTTTATCTTTGGGATATTTTTTAAGCCAGAAATGAACAAAATTTGAGCCAATAAATCCCGCGCCACCAGTAATTAATAACCTCATAGTTCTTATCTCATATTTCTTATTTCTTATTTCCCCATCTGTACCCAATCTCCTTATTGTCATACGGTATTCTTATTTCGTCAGGATTTTTAGCATCATATGGTTTTGTCGTGTGATAAAAAAGCAAAACCGGCTGCCTTGATAATACTTGATAGCCATGTGCCACGCCAGCTGGAATTAAAACTACTTTATAATCATTTTCGCCGGCCATAATTTCTTGAATTTCCTTATAGGTTTTTGAATTTTTGCGCAAATCGCACAAAACGATTTTTACGCTACCTTTGGCCACAAACCATAAATCGTCCTGATGCTCGTGAGAATGAAACGCTTTGATGGTGCCTTGATATGAAATTGTAAGGGTTGATTGGCCGAATTTTTTAAGCAGTTTTTCATCTGATCGCAATATTTCCATCAAAAAACCGGGCTTTCTAATTTTTTCGCCGAGCTCATCTTTATCTTGATGAATTTTTAGTTTTTTAATCTTAACGCCGTTTATCATAAACCTTCCTTTTCCGCTTTTTCTTTCATTAAATTATTTGCCCGAAGTAAACTCTATGTTTTAAAAAATTTTGATAAATATTATATTTTCGATTTAACCTATTGGCAACATTTGTTCTTGAATAAATTTTTTTCAATATAATTACGGATTCATATGAGGAATATCTTATCTGCCATGCCGTCTTATTCGGCTTAACATTTTTGAAATTAACTTTGAATTCTCGACATATCTTTTTTTGTAAATCGATTAAAAATTTCTTTGAGGCACAGCATATTATTGTTCTAAGTCTTTTGTATTTATTATAACGTATCTGTGGTGTATCCAAGGATAGCGATCCGTCGCCCTCAATAAAACCTCTTAAAAAATGGCCAAAATACTTCGCGGGGATTAAGGGAAGCAGCATATTCTTGCTTTTGTTAGGCGTTAATCCAATCAATTTTAAATCACTATAAATTTTTTTTGAATCAATCGTTAGCTCATAAGTCGGAACCTTCCTACGAGGATCGTTTCTAGAATAAATTGAGTGGGAACTCTTTAAAATATTTTTAATATTTTCTAAAACTTCTTTGTCGTTACTCGCAATTTTTATTTGATAGCGATTTTTTCTTAGTGTTCCATCAGAATAAATCCAACCCAAAACATAAGCCATTTTGGAAGACCATTTCTTAAAAAAATCTTCGTTAATAATATGCTTATAAGGCATTGCGTGACCCCGATTTATGAGCCCAGTATTTGTTTGCTTCAAAAAGGGTTTTGAAAGTACCAGTATCTGACCAATATCCATTAATTTCTGCCCAGCGAAGCTTGTTTTTTTTGATATAAAAATTATTTACATCAGTAATCTCAAGCTCTCCCCTATTTGATGGTCTGCATTTTTTAATCAGATCAAAAACCTGTTTGTCGTAAATATAAAGACCGGTTACAGCATAATTTGATTTTGGGCTTTTCGGTTTCTCCTCAATTTTAACTATTTTATTATTTTTAAAAACCGGAACGCCAAATCGTTCTGGGTCGTTAACCTTCTTTAAAAACACGGATGCACCATACTTAAATTCCTTAACTGGTTTTGAAATATCAACATCAGTACAATTGTCGCCTAAAATAACTGTAAGTGGTCCGCCGGCAGCAAAATTTTCACAAAGCGACAAGGCTTCGGCAATTCCACCTTCTTTTTCTTGAAAAGCATATTCAAGATGTTTTAAACCAAGATCTTCGCCGTTTTTCAAAACGCGCAAAAAATGCCCAGCATAAGGACCACCGGTTACAACAATAATTTCTTTAATTCCAGCGTCCACCAAAGTTTTGATTGGATAAAAAATCATTGGTCTGTCGTAAATTGGTAAAAGATGTTTATTGGTGGCATAAGTAAGAGGATAAAGTCTTGTCCCCATCCCACCTGCTAAAATTACTCCTTTCATATTTTTCTCCAATTAATTATTTTAGCGCCCGGG
Source organism: uncultured Candidatus Saccharibacteria bacterium (assembly GCA_964521415.1). GTDB lineage: Bacteria > Patescibacteriota > UBA1384 > JAPLVJ01 > JAPLVJ01 > CAZFRP01. The sequence continues at coordinate 4,555 of CAZFRP010000051.1, forward strand.
AGGGATTGTCCTGCGAAGCAGGATCTCGCTCCGCGAGAAACCTCCGACCCTTCCGATGAAATATTTTTGATGGTGCCCTCGGGCCGACTCGAACGGCCAACCGCTAGATCCGCAATCTAGTGTTCTATCCGTTGAACTACGAGGGCTTAAAATTTAAAAATCCTAATTATCTTGTCCGGAATTGTTTCCCATCTTTCGGTTCGCTCGGGAAGATAAGAAAGTAAAACTTTTTTTATGGGCAGGACTGGTTGATTTTGATGAAGTGTCAGCGAAACAAGCGGCTTAAATTTACCAGTTTGCTCAAGATAAAGCAAGGGATTTGGCAAAATATCCGCCAGCCAAAATGCCTTAAGGGCCGAAAAATGATAAATTTTATCGCCTATTTTGATGCCATCTTTAGAAATCATACAATCAATTTCTTTGGCTGGAATTTTTGAATAAGTGTACATCATCATACCAATAGCAATGGTCACCAAGACACCGGTGTATTGTTTTAAAAAAATAAACAGGACGGCAAAAACCAATAAAACAGAATAAATAATCAAAAACCAAGCACTGCTTTTTTGAAAATACGAATGCGAAAATACTCGGAAAGTAATAATTTTATTATTGCTTTTAATGTCCTCGATTGTCCCCCCATTTTAGCTTTAAGTTTTTAATTCGGTGTGCGTTCAAAAAAATTCGAACAGATTTCGCCCAAAATTTGTAGGGCGGGC
>CAZFRP010000052.1:0-5248 GCA_964521415.1 uncultured Candidatus Saccharibacteria bacterium
AATGTGACCAATTCCGGCAACAATGCTGGTTGGATTTTTAACCAAGCACCAAATTCTCCAACTGATTTGGCACAGAAAAAAACCGACGACACGGTCATTGCTACCGGTGATTGGGTTAGCACGACCTCAATTAAATTCACCGCCACCGCCTCCGACCCCGATGCCTCCGATACTTTATATTTATGCGTTGAAAAAGATTATGTTGAAACCGCTTTTACAAGCCCTGCTGGCGGCGATGCCTGTGGCGCGGGCGTGGCATATTCCGGCTCGCCGGTAACGGTAACGGTGACCATTTCCAGCTTAACCGATGCCAAAGAATATCATTGGCAAGCCCAAGTCAAGGATTTGGCTGTCACATACTCGGCTTATGTCGGTTACGGCGGCAATACCGAAAACCCGCCCACCAATCCGGCGGCGCGCGACTTTGGTTTAGATACCACCGCGCCAACCGGTGGCACAGTATATGATGGTTTGGCTGGCGATCAGGATTGGAATGATGGATCTTTAACTTCTCTTGATTCAAATTGGCTTAATTTTGACGCCTCGGTTTCAGGTTTAAATAAATATGAATATACATTTCGCCGCAAACCCGACGATTATTACTGGAGTGTTTGCAGTGGCGCTGGGTCTTGGCAAGCCGGAGCTAACTGGTGCGATAATAGTACTACCACTTTCATTACACAAAACAATCTTAATCTCCAAACCGGTGTAACTTATTATGCTTCGGTTCGCGCGACAGATAATGCGGGCAATATCGGGGGAGCAGTTGATTCTAATGGCCAGCAAGTTTCGCCCACTTTATCATTCTCTGTTTCCAGTTTGATTGTTACTTTTGATAACTTAAACAACATTAATAATTTTACCGACACCAAAACCTCAACGGTAACAAGTTCCACTAACGCTTCAAATGGCTATACGGTTAAAGCATACATTAGTGATCTTCTGACTTCGCTGGCATATCCAACGCAGACCATTGCCAATTATTCCGGCACTTGGGCAACGCCAACAACTTGGAATGCCGGCACTTATGGTTTTGGCTATACTTCAAACGACACTTTGGTTCAGGGTTCAAACCGATTTGCCACTGGCACAAAATACGCGGGTTTTTTACAAACCGCCTCGGGCGATATCGTGGCAGATCATACTGATGCAATAAACGGATCTACTGGCGCGGTGGTAAACGAACAATTTATTGTTACCTTGAAAGTAGCGACTTCTTCTTCGCAAAGCGCCAGCAAATATCAGACCGGAATGATTTATATCATCACCGCGATCTACTAACTCATAAACAACCCTACAACAATCCTACAGATGTATAAATAAATACGAATATACAGATAATAAATGAGATGATTGAATTAGTTTATAAAGATTTAAGCTATAAAATTATCGGCATTCTTTATGATGTTCATAATAAAATTGGCGGCGGCCATAAAGAAATCTATTACCATCACGCAGTAAAAATGGCTTTAGATCAAAATAATCTTGGCTATAAAGAAGAACTATTTTTGCCACTGATTTACAACAAGAAAAAAATTGGAAAATATTTTATTGATTTTTTAATAGAAAATAAGATAGTATTAGAACTAAAAAGAGGTGACTATTTTAATAAACAGGATATTAATCAGGTGTATGGGTATTTACAGTCAAGCAAATTGACCCTTGGTATTTTGGCTAATTTTACGAAGCACAAAGTAAGGATAAAAAGAATTGTCAATCTAAAATAAATAAATCTGTATATTTGTAGGAGCGTTGAATGTTTTCAATATTAAATCCGTATATCCGTAAATATCTGTATATTTGTAGGAGCGTTGATGTATAAGCAAATTGATTCTAATAAAAGACGAACTTATTTGTTGTTGTTTTTATTTTTGATTTTTATCATTGGTTTTGGTTGGGTTTTTTCAGTCGGGCTGGACAGGGCGTGGATTTTACCGGCCGCGGTGATTTTTGCTACTTCGCAGGCGCTTATTTCTTACTACTATTCTGATAAAATTACCTTGGCAGTTTCTGGGGCGCGCGAGGTGTCGCGAAAAGAACCTTATTTAGCGCTTCATCGTTTGGTGGAAAATTTATGTATTGCTTCAGGTCTACCAAAACCGAAAATTTATTTAATTGATGATAGCGCGCCCAATGCTTTTGCTACCGGACGTGATCCCAAGCACGCTGCAATTGCCGTGACATCTGGACTGCTTAAAAAATTAAATAAAACCGAGCTTGAGGGAGTGATTGCTCATGAGCTTTCACACGTGGGAAATTATGATATTCGTTTGATGACAATTGTCGTGGTTTTGTATGGGATTATCGCGCTTGTTTCTGATTGGTTTTTGCGTTCGCTCTGGTTTCGCGATAGAGACGAAAATTCACAAGGACAGGCAATTTTTATGTTAATCGGGATTGTTTTGGCGATTTTAGCACCCTTAGCGGCGCTTTTAATTCAACTGGCAATTTCCAGAAAGCGCGAATATTTAGCCGATGCTTCAGGCGCACTTTTAACCCGCTATCCACAAGGGCTGGCTTCTGCCTTAGAAAAAATTTCAAGTGATGATGAAAAACTTGAAGTGGCCAATCGCGCCACCGCTCATCTTTATATTGCAAACCCATTTAAAGGACAATCTATTACCACTTTATTTTCTACGCATCCGCCAATTACCGATAGAATTAAAAAACTCAAAGCGATGATTTCAAAGTGATTTGGCAAAAAAAGAGTGCCCTTCGGGTTGGACTTGGAGCTTAGTGCAGTGAGGCAAGTTCGTCCAGTGGTCCCAAAGGGCACGGGTTAGATGTTGCTTGCGGTCTATGCCGCTGGTTACGCCGCGCTGACCGGTGCTGAGGTTGGTGCGCGTGCTGGCGCTTGTATTCGCGCCGTTGGCGGCCGCGAGGCCGCGGGTTCTGCCATGATGAGAGGTTCGGGCCCTGGTAGTTGTTGTAGCAGATGCTCTGGGATTTCGGCGTCGTCGAATCCGAAAGCGAAGATCACGCGTCTGAAGCTCCCATTGCCGTCGGGCTTGGACAAGCCCACGATGCCCGGAGCAAGAAGCTTGAAGACCTGGCCCATTTTCCCGGTTCTGATCGGGATACAACCCGAGAAGTACAGGAAACTGTCCGTGGTCAGGTTGATCCAGACCATCCGCTTTACCTCGACGCGATACACGGCCGTAAGTGGCCGTTTCATCGTGTCAACACCACCGGCAATGGCCTTCTTCCAGACCTTAAGCCCGAAGTTCGATTGCTCTATCCGAACAAACCTCTCTCTTTGCATTTCTTCCTCCATGACAGAGTAATGTTTCCCGACTCCTGCCCAAGTCAGGAAAGTGCGTCTTGCGCCACCTGCATCGGCAGAACGCAGGCCTGATTGTAAATTTCACCTCCTTCCATTCTTTCCGATACAAAAAATATAGCAAAAAAAGCTTAATTTGTCAATCATATTGTGCTAAAATATGAATAAATGAATAAACAACACGCCAAAATTCGGATTGAAAAATTAAAAAAACTGATTGAGCGATATCGCTATGCTTATCATGTTTTGGACAAATCTTTGGTTTCTGATGCCGTGAATGATTCATTAAAGCACGAATTACAAGAATTAGAAGACCAATTTCCGGAATTTGTTACCCCAGATTCTCCGACTCAACGCGTTGGCGGAAAGCCGCTGCCAAAATTTAAAAAAGTCGTTCATTCCCAGCCAATGTTGTCATTAACAGATGCATTTTCATTTGAGGAAATAAAGGATTGGGAGACAAGAAATCGAAGATTACTTGGAGGAACAGATGAACAGAGGACAGAGAAACGGAGTAACAGATGATCAGAGATTTTCGGGATTTAGAAATTTGGAAAGATGCCCATCGATTAACAATTACCATTTATAAATTAACATCGAGTTTCCCGCGGTCGGAATTGTATGGCTTGACATCTCAAATGAGAAGAACGGCTGTTTCAGTAGAATTAAATATCGCCGAAAGCCACGGCAGGTATCATTACGCAGAAGAGGTAAAATTTTTATTAAATGCCAGAGGTTCAATATCTGAAATTCAAGCTGGTTTATTAATCGCTTCGGATCTTAAATTTACTAAGAAAGATAGTGTTAGCGAAATTTATTTAGATTATCATGTCTTAACTAAGCGAATAAATAGTTTAATAAAATATAAAAGAGACAAAAATGATAAAAAATAAATCTGATAATCTGATAATCCGTTCATCCAATTATCCAGAAATACCCTCTGGGTATTTCTGTGAACTAAAGCTTGATGGTTTAGCCGTTGCGCTTACTTTTGAAAACGGACTATTTGTTCGCGGTGCCACAAGGGGCGATGGTAAAATCGGCGAAGACGTGACGCAAAACCTCAAAACCATTGAATCTATTCCGCTTCGGCTTGAAGCCGAAAAAACCCATTCATCTGTTCATCCGTTTATCCGTTCATCTATGATTGAAATTCGCGGTGAAGTAATAATGAACAAAAAAACCTTTTTGGATTTAAATAAAAAATACAAAAAAGAGGGCAAAGCGCTTTTAAAAAATCCGCGTAATGCCTCAGCTGGTTCTATCCGCCAGCTTGATCCCAAAATTTCGGCCGAGCGTCACTTGGATTTTGTTGCTTGGGATTTACTTGGAATTGATATTAAAACGCACGAGCAAATCCATCAGATTTTAAAACAACTTGGCTTTAAAACTATTTTACAAAACAAATTATGCAAAAATCTAGCCGACATTGAAAAATTTAAAAATAAAATTGAGAAAATACGAGAGAAATTGCCTTATCAGATTGATGGCATCGTGGTTTTAGTCAATGATAATAAACTCCGCGAAAAATTGGGCGTGGTTGGCAAAGCACCTCGCGGTATGATTGCCTATAAATTTGCTCCCGAGGAGACAACTTCAATAATTGAAGATGTTAGTTTTCAGGTCGGAAGAACCGGCACTATTACGCCGGTGGCAATTTTGCGGCCAGTGCTGGTTGCCGGCTCTACGGTTTCGCGCGCCACGCTCCATAACGAAGATGAAATGCGCAAAAAAGATATTAAAGTTGGCGATACCGTGATTGTCCACAAAGCCGGCGATGTGATTCCCGAAATTGCGCGTGTGATCAAGGAAATGCGTACTGGCAAAGAGAGGACACCTCATTTTCCCAAAAAATGTCCGGCCTGCGACGGGCCGGTTTTGCGCGAGCCAGGCAAGGCAGCTTATCGATGTAAAAACAAAAAATGCTTTATTATTCGCCGGCGCTCTCTTGAACATTTTGTTTCCAAA
>CAZFRP010000053.1:0-5206 GCA_964521415.1 uncultured Candidatus Saccharibacteria bacterium
GCGAATTTCGGAGAGCTCTTGCTGAATAAAAAGCGATTTTTGAGCGTGCTAGGTAGTGGAGGTGTGGGGGTAGGAGGAACGCTTCGCCAGTAGGTCTTCCTATCCTCACAATTAAATTATCCTTGTTTTTTAATTTTAATGACGTTATGGAGTCGTTTTTTTAAAAAGTCAAGTAATTTCTGGGAATCAACGGTTTCTTGGCTGCCATCCAACATATTCCGAACAATAATGGTGTCATCTTGGGCCTCTTTTTGGCCTAAAATCAAAGCAAAAGAGGCCTTCTTTAAATTGGCTTTTTCAAGCTGGGTTTTTAGCGAGGCGCGATCAAGGGTCTGAGTGACTTTAAAGCCGGCTTTGTGTAAATAAAAAAGAATCGCTAAACTTTTTTTTCTGGCTAAATTGCCAAGATGGATTAAATAGATTTCCGGTTTTTTCTTACTTAATACAAAGGCATTTCTTTTCATTTCATAAATCATTTTTTTAATAAAGCCAAAAAAACCAACTGCACCCTCGTTTTTGCCGGTTATTTGTTTTAATAGTCCATCGTGTCGGCCGCCGTTGCCAAAGGTTTTTTTACTGCCTTTTTGTACCACATCAAAAATAATCTTTTCATGATAATTTTTTCTTTTAGTAAAACGCGGATTAAAATCGTAGGTAATATTTAAATCATCAAGATATTCTAGTACCTTTTTCAAATTCTCTTTGCAGGAATCGCAGAGAAAATCAACTAAAACCGGAAGCTCCGAAGAGATCGCCTGACAATTTTCATTTTGACAAAGCGCAATTTCAAAAGGATTTTTAGACAAAACATTTTGGCAATGCGGACAAAGTGATCTTTTGTTATTTTGAAAGTAGTTTAATAAATTTGTTTTAATTTTGGCCTGACAGCCGCTGCAGCCAAAACTATTGATCACAAAAACCACGTCATTAAGCCCTAATTTCTGATAAAAGGCATCAACAAAGCCAATTAAAAAAGCATCAGAGATGGACGAGCTGGTGCCAATAATCTCAATACCAAATTGATATTGCTCATGTGGTCTAAAAACCGGTCCTAAAAAATATAATAAAAGAGGATCATTTTCCTCATGAAATTGATGATCAAGGTAAGCGCGCATTAAGGAAATTGTCCCGTCTGGTTTTAGAATAGAGTTTTGGGGCTGTTTTAAAATTTCATCCTGTTTCCCGAGATGTTTTTCATAAAGGGTATTGTCATCTAAAAAAGAGGTATTGATTTTTCGAAATCCAAAGGCAGTGGCGGCATCCTCAAGAATTTCTTCAATTTTTTTAAAATAATCAAAGTCGTCCGGCAAAATATCAAAGGTACTGGCAAGAAATTTTGACATAACGTCTTGGTTGTAACATAAAAAATATTTTTTTTCAAATGCCTATTTGTGTCTTTTGCAAAAACTTTTTATTCTCTCTTTGGCTTTAGTGGTTTTTGTAAATTTTAACCAATCCAATTTGGGCTTGGCATTTTTTTGGGTGATAATACAAACGATGTCGCCATTTTTTAATTCACCATCTAAGCCAGTCATTTTGTCATTGACCTTGGCGCCATAAATATGATCGCCAATATCAGAATGGATTTGATAGGCAAAGTCAATTGGGCTAGCGCCATCGGGCAAATCAATAACATCGCCTTTTGGGGTAAAAACGAAAATCCGGTTTTTAAAGACATCAATTTTTAAGCTTTCTAAGAAATCATTTTGATTTTTAAGTTGGTCTTGCCAGTTAGCTAACTCTTTTACCCAAAGAAGTTTTTTGTCAATGGCGCTGCTTTGTTTGCCCTGCTGTGTGTAATACCAATGGGCTGCAATGCCGTATTCGGCCATTTGGTGCATTTTCTGCGTGCGGATTTGAAATTCCACAATCTCGCCATCATCGCAAAAAACTGTCGTATGCAAACTTTGGTAACCGTTCGGTTTTGGCATGGCAATATAATCTTTGATTTTGCCCAAAAGCGGTTTCCACTCGTTGTGCAAAAGGCCAAGCACACCGTAGCACTCTGTAATATCAGATACGATGATACGCAGAGCAATTAAATCGTAGATTTTATTCATATCCATATTATATTTTTGCATTTTTTTAAATAAGCTGTAAAAATGCTTTGCGCGACTGTGAATTTCTCCTTTGATTTTGCTTTTTTTAAGCATTTTATTTAATTTATTTTCAATCTTCTTGGCATATTTCTGACGCGTCTCATATCGAGATAAAGCAATCTTTTTAAGATGATGGTATTCGGAAGGATAAGCGTAGGGAAAAGCCAAATCTTCTAAAATTCCTTTAATTTCCCCCATTCCCAGACGATGGGCAAGGGGCGCATAAATTTCCAAAGTTTCTTTTGCCGTGCGTTTTTGGACCTGAGCGTCAAGCGGGGATAATGTTTCCATATTATGCCAGCGGTCGGCCAATTTAATTAAAACAATCCGAATATCTTTTGCCATGGCGACAAACATTTTGCGCAAATTCTCAATTTGATTTTCTTCAGCCAGTTTTAATTTTAAATTTTTTAGCTTGGTCACACCTAAAACCATATCGGTAATTTCATTACCAAATTCTTCTTTAAGCGCTTTCTGGGTAACGCTGGTATCTTCTAAAACATCATGAAGTAAGGCGGCGGCAATGGTTTGGGCATCAAGACGTAATGCCATCAGTTTTTGAGCCACAGAAACCGGGTGAACGATATAGGGCTCGCCAGTTTTTCGTTGCATTTTCGCATGAGCTTTTTCTGCTTTGTTATAGGCGCGCAACACCAAAATAACCCCTTCTTTTTCAAGGTAAGAAGCTTTGTTTAAAATAGATTGTTTATACATTTAATTTACTTTTTCGGTTTTTTTGGCTCTTTTTTGGTTGATTTCTTCGCTTTTTCGGCGGTTTTTTCGGTAGTTTTTTCGTTGGTTTTTAAAATATCAATTGTCCAGCCAGTCAATTTCGAGGCCAAGCGGACATTTTGACCATTTTTACCAATGGTTAAAGAAAGTTGATCTTCAGCCACGATAACTTTGGCGATTTTCTTTTTTTGGTTTAACTGCACATCATCAATTTTTGCCGGAGATAAGGAATTTTTAATGAATGCCTTCGAATCTTCGTCATATAAAATGATATCGATTTTCTCATCATTAACTTCGGAAAGCACGGTTGAGACGCGCGTCCCTCGCTGTCCAACGCAAGAGCCAACCGGATCAACGCCTTCTTGAGTGGCAGATACCGCCATTTTGGTCCTTGAGCCTGCTTCTCTGGCTGTGGCCATCACCCTAACTGTACCCTGAACTATTTCCGGAACTTCTTGGGCAAATAGCGCCGCAATCATGTTGGGATGCGATCTTGAAAGCAGAACATTTGGCCCTTTTGGAGTATCATCTACTTTCATTACATAAACTTTGGTTCGCTGGCCGGTAAAATATTTTTCGCCGGGAATTTGATCAGCGGTAAACATGATACCATTTAATTTACCTAAATTAATAAGCACATTTCTCTCTTCAATTTGCTGAACCACGCCGGTTAAGATTTGTCCTTCTTTGTCTTTGTATTCGGAATATAAAATTCCCTTTTCTGCTTCTTTAAGACGTTGGACAATTACCTGTTTGGCGGTTTGAGCCGCAATGCGGCCAAAATCACGATGCGGCTTTAATTTTTTTTCAATTACATCCCCTACCTTGATGCCTTTTTTAATTTTTTTGGCATCTTTAAGTAAAATCTGATTTCTTTCATTTTCAATTTCGGAAACCACTTCAAAAACCTCAAAAACCTGCATATCTTCGTTTTCCGGATTAAATTTTATTTTAATAATTTGATCTGGATGACCGTAATCTTTACGATATGCTGCCGCTAAGGCCGCCTCAATTGTTTCTGTCACCACCTCGGGCTTTAGGCCTTTTTCGTCGCAAATTTGATTAATTGCCGCCATAAACGGTGAAATTGCCATAATATTTTTTCCTTGTCGCCAACAAGACGAACATAATCTAATATTACCAAATCTGATTTAATTTAGCAAATTTATCTAATTAAAAAACCCAGATTATTCATAATCTAGGATATAATATCGTAACACAAATAGTGAAGTTTGGCAAGGGGTTGCGCGCAGAAGGTCAGTTCTAATAAGGTAGATTATTTCTTTGTTTTTTGTGTCAAAATATTTACAGCAAATTTTATTAGCGAAAGCTGCCTTTTATATCGCCACGGCTCCTTATAAAGCCGATAGAACCATTCAAAACCTGCTTGCCTTATTTTTTCCGGCGCCCGCTTAACTTTTTCGGCAATAAAATCAAAAGCGCCGCCTACGCCCATCATCACCGGTACGCCCAAACTATTTTTATATTTATAAATCCATTTTTCTTGTTTTGGGGCGCCAAATGCCACCAGGAGAATATCCGGATGTGCTTTTTTAATTCGCGAAATTGTTGATAAATCATACGGTGAGCCCGCCTCAAAACCAACCACTTTTAATTTTCTATATTTCTTCTTTAAATTAGAAATTGCTCGCGCCGCAATTCCCTCCTGTGCGCCCAAAAGATAAATTTTATAGCCATTTTGTGAAGATAATTTAGCTAGCGCATAAACCAAGTCAGTGCCAGAAATTCGGGAAAGTGCTGGTTTTTTTAAAATTTTTGCCGCCCAAACAATTCCCATTCCATCTGCCAGTGACAAATCAGCATGATTTAAAACATTTTTAAATTCTTTATCTTTTTTGGCTTGCATCACAAATTCGGGATTTACCGTGACAATTTGGTGGGGTCTTTTACTTTTGATAAACTCGGAAATTACAAGAATAGTTTTTTTAAAATCAATCTTGTCAATTTTAATGCCTAAAATTGAGATTTTTGCCATTTTAGATGCTTTCTAAGATATTTTTAGTTTTTATGGCCGCTGCTGCCCAAGAAAATCGTTTAATATTTTCGGATCCTTTTTTGATTAACTCTTTTTGCAGTTCTTTATTATTTAAGATTTTGATAATTTTATTGGCCAGATCTTTTTCGTCTTGTGGATTAAAATAAAGAGCACCGCTGTCTGCAATTTCAGGCAGTGACGTTATGTTTGAGCAGATAACCGGGCAGCCGCATGCCTGCGCCTCAATAACCGGAAAGCCAAATCCTTCGTTTTGGCTGGGGAAAACAAAGAGTCGCGCCGAAGAGAGCCAAATCGGAACATCCTCTTCTTTGATATAACCCGGTAAAATAATGTCTTTTTTAAATTTGCTTTTCTCTAT
>CAZFRP010000054.1:0-4916 GCA_964521415.1 uncultured Candidatus Saccharibacteria bacterium
AAATATTGTGGCAGGAATGTTTGGCTTTAAGCAAATGGAACTTTTTGAACTAAAAGAGACGGCGGGAAAAGAACCAGTGAAAGTCAAATTTTAATGCTTTGCCTGGTTTTCGTGATATAATATAATCGGGTTAATCAAGGAGGGCAATGTATAGCATAGTCCAAAAATTTATCATACTGTATTTCATCATTGCTTTGTTGTCTTTTTTTATTTATCCCCAGAAAGTCAATGCCGATGCTCTAACTGCGCTTTCTGACACGATGAGTCGGGAAAAACCGTCAACGCTTTCTAACCATACGATTAAATTTACTACTCCGACCGGCGTTGATGCTTCAACTGATACCATCACGATTACAATGCCCGCAGGGTTTACTATTGGCACGGTAGATTATACTGATATAGATTTGTCCCACGGTGCTTCAACCGGTTATGAAACAGAAGAAACCTTAGCTGCTACTCCTGCAGCTGGGGTTTGGGGAGCGGCTTTTGCATCTCAAGTTTTAACTTTAACTGCTCCAACTGATGCGGCTGCTGGTGAGATTACCGCTTCCGATAAAGTCATTGTAGAAATCGGCACCAATGCTGCTGGCGGCGACCAAGCAATTCAAAACCAGGCCGCGGCCGCAACTTATACTATTTCCATCGCCGGTGTTTTTGGCGATACTGGTCAAATAGCAATTGTCATAGAAGACAGTGACGATCAGGTGGTGGTTTCCACGACTATTGACCCCCAGCTTTCTTTTGCCATAACAACAAATACTGTTACTTTGACTAAAGCAGGTGGCGGCAACCCGGACTTCTCCAATACAGGTTTTAATCAAGGCGCCGCCAATACTTTAGCCGCTTCAACCAATGGTACCACTGGCTATATGATTACTTATAATGGCGCTACTTTGACTAGCGGTGCTAACACCATTTCTGCGATGGCTGCCAAAACCACTTCGTCAGCTGGCACTGAACAATTTGGCATTAACTTAAAAGATAATGCCACACCAAATACCGGAACAGAACCTTCCGGCGGCACAGGCGCGCCGGAATCCGACTATAATACCGCTGATAATTTTAGATTTATCACCGCCACCGCCACGGATTTAGCCGCCGCCGCTGGGCCATCAGTAACCTCCACTTTTACTGTTTCATACATCGCTAACGTAACCACCATCACCGAAGCGGGCGCTTATTCTACGACCATTACTTATATTTGCACCGGTCGGTTTTAATTTATTGTAAAAAAATATGCGCGCAAGTTTTATTTCAAAAATTGCCCTATTATTGCTTGGCTTATTTTTGTTTTATCCCAAGCCGCAAACCCTTAAAGCCGAGAATTTGCCCGGTGGTGGCTTGACAATATCGCCACCCCTATTAGAGCTTAATCTAAAGCCCGGAGAAACTTATGTTGGTAAAATTAAAATTACCAACACCAGCGAAAAAATGATGGAGGTCTATCCACAGGCAATGAACTTCCGCGCCAAAGGCGAAGGCGGAGAGCCGGAATTTTTTTCCGATGACGACTCAAGTAATAGCTACGCCCTTTCTGCTTGGTTAAAATTTTCGCCGCGCAAGCTGGCGTTTACCTTAGAGCAATACACCGAATGGGATTTCCAAATTGTCGTGCCTCAAAATGCCGAGCCGGGGGGACATTACGGGGTGATCTTTTTTTCCACCGAGCCGCCCGAGGTATCAAAAGATATTACTCAAATTGCCTTGCAAACCAAAATCGGTTCTTTAATTTTAGTTAAAGTTGCCGGTGCAATAGAGGAAAGCGCCTTCTTAAAAGAGTTTTCCGCGCCGCATTTTCTGTTTAAGCCGCCAGTGGATTTGGTTGTCCGCATTCAAAATACTGGCAATGTTCACATAAAGCCACAAGGAGAAATTTCTCTTTTAAACTGGCAAGGAAAATTACTTTCTGAACTGCCGATCAATGAAAAAAGCAATAATGTTTTGCCGGACTCAACCCGTAAGTTTGACGCACAATGGCAGGCAACGCAAAAACCGTTTTACAAAATGCCAATTGGAAAATTTTCCGGAGACATAAAAATTGTCTACGGAGAAACCGCCAAAACCTTGAATGGCGAGGTAAGTTTTTGGGTCATTCCGTGGTGGTTTATTATTCTGGTCGCAATCGTTTTGATTTTCCTGATTATTCTTATTTGGCGCAAAATCAAAAAAAGAAGGAAGAGACGAAAGCCCGAGAGAATTATTATTCGTTAATAATTAACAATTAAAATAAACGGACCGTTGCCTGATGCGATTTCGACTTGAACTGGCTTATTAAAGCAAACCGTTTCTTGCTTATCTATCAGCATCAAGCCGTTTTGAAAATTTGTGGATAAAACAAGCGAGCCGTGATTTACACTAAAACTTAAATGTTCATCAACGGTAGCCGTAACCGTGACATTTTGCGCGTAAGCTTTGGTATTTATCATATTAAAATCGGAGACAAAAAAGATAAAACAGATTAAAAAAATAAGAAAAAATAAAAAGGGAAGGATTTTCACACATCACTCCTCCCCTCTGTTTTGTTAATTAAGTAACCAAAAAGAATAGCATGATAATAAGAGAAAAGCAAGTATATAAAATTCGAAGCACGAAATCCGAAATTGGTTAAAAGAGAACGGAAAACAGTATGGAAAATAGAGAACAGAAAAAAGTAATCAGAAGTTTCAGAGATCTTGAGGTTTATCAACGTCTTTATAAAACAATGTTGGTAGTTCTGAAAGAAATTGTGCCAAAATTGCCAGAAGAAGAAAAATATGACTTGAAGGATCAATTAAGACGTTGCTGTAAAGCAAGTTCTGCGCTAGTCGCAGAAGGATTTGCTAAAAGATATCAGCCAAGAAATTGGAAAAAATATCTTGAAGACGCAATGGGTGAATGTAATGAAATGATTCATCATCTTTCAGTTTGTATGGATGTTTATGGAAAGTATATTAACATTAAACTTTGTCAAGATTTAATTGAAACATACGATTTAGCAAACAGGCAGTTGTATCGTTTGCACGAGGTTTGGAAGGATTTTCATGCAAAAAAATAATTTTCTTTTTTTCCGATTTCCAAACCGATTTCTAATTTCTTCTAACCGATTTCCTATCAAGAATTTCGGATTTAAACAATTAGAATAATTAAGAATTAAAAATTAATTAATGTCATTATGAAACAGCAGCCAAAACGTATAATTAATGTAGATTCCATTCATCATCCCGGTGTTTTAATTCCTTCTCTTTTGCCCGTACATAAAAAATTAGAGCAAAAATGGCAGTGGTATCGTTTTTGGCACAAAAATCCTTATGCAGATAGAATTCACTGGGCAACACTGGGAATGTATGTTCTGGTTTTAGTATTCGGACTTTCTTTCGGCATTTTTGCTCCGCCGCATAAAGCGATTGAAGCCAAAAAACCAGCAGAGCCAAAAATTCATTTTTCCGGCGTCAAGGACGGCGCCACCGAAATCACAGAAAAGAGAACCGAAAATCAAAAAGTTTTTGACAACCACGACGGCATGGAGCAATACATCATCTCCAGTGGCCCTTTGCACTACAAAGAGGGTAGCGATTGGAAAGACATTGACACCAAAATTCAACCCGCTACCGCGGGCGAGGCTGATTTTGAAATGGCAAAATCCATCTACCAAGTAAAATTTAAAAAGCAATTTGACAGCAATAAACTTGTTGATGTTGAAAAAGATGGCGAAGGATTTTCGGCCACATTCGGCAATCTTTTTTGGACGAACAAAGCAGGGGAAGAGCAGGTCATATCTGCGCCGCAAAGTGTTGATGGCCAAGCTGATGGCAATAGATTAATTTTTCTCGGCGCTTATGGTCAGGGATTAGATTTATCCTACGAAACAAGCGACATTAAATTAGGCAAAAAGCTAAACATTCCTTCCTTGGAGTCATTGCCCGCGCCAAACCAAAATATCACTAAAGGCGAAGAGCCGGCGCTTGCTCTCAATACGGAATTTGAACTGGATAAGGATATGGATATTTTCATTGATGGCGTGCAATGGGACGGCAAAAAAACTTCTGCCAAAGCTAAAGAAATAGAGTTTAAAAGTAATGGCAATACGGCTTGGCGAATTATCTCCCCTAAGGCGTGGGAAAGCCAAGGAGAAGAAAAAGCCATTGACGGCGACCTGACAGTTGAAGCCAAAGGTAGGAAGATCTCCCTTTCGGTCGCTTTCCCCTACTCTTGGCTCAAAACCGCCCAATATCCGGTCACCATTGACCCGGATACCTACTATGGGGCGACGACGGATGGGTGGATAAATGGTATGAACGCCGATTATGCAACGGCTCGCAATACGTCCCTCGGGTATAATCCAACACAAATCTATATGCAGGCTGGGCAGGAGTGGGTCTCTTCTAACTACTACGTCTATCGAGATTATCTGGAGTTCAACACATCAGGGGTTGGTGACAGCGACACTGTTACACAAGTCAACCTTTATCTGACATTGCATTTTAACAACAGTAACACTGACTTTACTCTGCGGGTGCATAAGTACGACTGGGCATCGCCCATAGTAGCTGGTAATCGAGAGGCAAATTATGATGGAGCACTTGCTAGCGCTTATGATGCCGACTGGCGGAGTACAGTTGGTATAGCAACGGACACACCCTACGCATCCTCTAATCTCGACACGACATGGGTAAAGAAGCTTGCCGGTCAATGGACGAGATACGCACTGCTCTCTGACAGGGATATATCCGCGACTACACCTACTGGTGCCGAGCGCGTAGCACCTCACACACAAGAAGACACCACCCAATCCTACCGTCCCTACCTCTCGATCACGGTCGCGGCCGGTCCCGCTACCCGCTATTGGATTAATAATACCAGCGGGAATTGGAATGATACGGCTAACTGGTCGGATAGTTCAGGTGGAGCGGGTGGACAAAGTGTGCCGGTGGCCGGGG
>CAZFRP010000055.1:0-4858 GCA_964521415.1 uncultured Candidatus Saccharibacteria bacterium
TTTTTACTTTTTCATTTTTAGTTTTAAATTTCTAAAAGCCCTGTCCTTCGAGTACCCTTTTTTTATCACACAAAATTTAAGGAACTCCGCCTCCCACTGATCCTTAGGATAACCCAAAGACAGGACTCTTTAGTTTCTATTTTTAATTTTATTAACCCATAGAGTAGAGAAAATGCGAAGCTCCATAGATTACTTTAAAACTATTAGATTAGCCGACCAGTGTCAATAGCGCGCTAAATCCGCCACTGTTCAACATAAATACGGGCGCGTCTAACATTTTCTTACGCCCGTATTTATTTTGTTGTACATTCTGTGGATAAATTTTTATTAAGGTTTAAACATTTTTGCTTGTCCGCCAATAAAGTGCGCCATGAGCCGTGAACGCATAGTTCATTGATAGGCGAATGGCAAGCTTAGGTGGACCCTCCACTGACTAAATATCTCAGTTATTTTATTAATGTAGTTCACAGAATTTTCTTGATTGCCATAGTAGGCGACTACGATATTTTTATAAACACCAACGCCAATATCTTTATACGCAGAATTTAAGATATTTTTTTGGTGAGAAGGACTTTGCAGCCAGCCAGCCATTGTTCCTTCGGAAGTTCTAAAGTCAGCGGCAATATTTTCTCCAAGATGCTTCCACTGATAGTTATTGTTGTCAACAAAAATCCAGAATGGCTGACCTTCAATTGTCTTGTGAGACCAATAATTTTTCTCTACCATATCATAAGCTTTTTCCTGCGCCGCCTTTGAAAGTTCAGGAGAAACATTTAATTTATTAAGACCAGTCTCTGCTCGACTCTTGTTTGTAAGATCAATAATATTTTGTGAAGTTATGGGTGAAGCTTGGGCAATTTGGACAAACGAAAAAACCGCGATGAATATGATGACGATTTGAATTTTGATTATCTGTTTTTGATTCATTTGCCCTTTACCCGCCGATAGAGCGCGCTATGAGCCGCGTATGAATAATACTAAAGGCGAATAGCAAGCTAAGGCGGGCTTTCTCCATCTAAATTTTGAAATTATACCATTATACTAAAAATCTTGACATTTGTCAATGGTTATCAAAAAGGACACAGATTAATTTTTAAAATGTGTCCTGATAATTTTATCCTTCGGTTTCTTCCAAGATAATTTTTTGATCAAACCCGCCGCGCAACTGACGTTTTTCATTTTCCCTCAACCTCCATAGGTTAACGCTGTTAGTGCCAGCATTACTGAGGCGGAAATTAAGCCAACCGTAAAATTATCATCAATGCCAAAAATAGAAAGCGCTTCAGTAATGGCGGCAGAAAGGGCGCCCAAAAGCAAAATCCATACAGGCAAGGGCAAAAATAGCGATAAAACAAAACTGGCGACGAATGAAAAAGCAAAGTAAGCCAAAGAACCCTCTAAGGTTTTGGTCAAAAACTTTCTGCGGCCGTACAAAAGACCAAAAAATTTGCTTCCTAAATCGCCAAAAATAATAAATAAAATCGCGCTGGAAGCAATATTTTGCGGAAATGCCAGCATCAAAATAAATACCGCCGTCAAAAAGAAAGTCATTGAAGAGAACTGGCCGCGCTCTTTTTCTTTCAAAAGATTAGGCACTTTATTAAAAAGATGGAGATTGACTTTTAAAATCAAAAGCCGCAAAAGATCCAAAGTAATGAAAACTAAAGCAACACTACCGGCGACATATAAAACTGTCGTCCGAGAAAGATAAAACGGCGCCATCACAAACAGAGCAGCGAGCGGTCGAAGCAAGGTTCGCCAATGCAAAATATGTTGAGCATTCTCACCCAGTCGGATTAAGTGTATTTTTTTAATGTTATAAAGCGTGACAACAAAAAGCTGGAGCAAGATGATTACAATGAAAATGGTTGTTGGATTGATCTGGGTTTTCAAAAATAGCATCACGGCAAAAATGGGCAAGATAACCATCCCGATGATCTCGCCGGCACGCGCAATATACAAAACAGAAAGTGTCACAACAGAAAGCGGTATTAAAATCTCGTATGGAAACCAGTCGCGCAAAATTGATTTTGTGATTAAAAATATTAAAATTGCCACGCTGGTGGCGGCGCCTTGCCCGCCGCGGAAGCCAAGATAAAATGGAAAAATATGGCCAAGCACTGCCGCATAACCGGATGAATAGATGATGATTTCAGGCGCGCCGAGTTTCCAGGCGAAAAGCATGGCGAGTAACCCTTTTGCCAAATCAAAAATTGCGGTGAATATTGCCGGCCACAGCCCAAGTACCTTTTTGACATTTCTGGTGCCGGCATTTTTAGTGCCGTATCGCCTTATATCAATTCCTTTTAAAATTTTACCCAAAATATAAGCCGGAGAAATAGAGCCGATTAAATAGCCAATAACAGGCAAAAGATAATTCATTCAATTACATTATATCAAAAAGATGCCTTTTACCGTGTTATCACTCGTTTGAATATTGGCACGGAAATGGCTAAGGTAACGGCGCCGAAAATTAGTAGAATGAAAAATTCAGTTTTCACGGCGCCAAAACCAGCGCCCAAAACCATTACTTTACGGATTGCATTAACCGCATAAGTTAGCGGGATTATATGAGCAATTTTTTGCATAAAAGTTGGCATTAAAAGTATGGGGAAAAAAGTGCCGGATAAAAAAAGCATTGGGAATTGGAACATAAAAAGTAATTGGGTGGCGGTTTCCTGCTCGGTGGCGATTGCTGAAACCAAAATACCAAGCCCGACAAAGGAAAAAATTCCCAAAAGCAAAAGCAAAAGGATTAATAAAATATTGCCGTGAACCGTAACCCCAAATAATAAAATAGCCAGTAGCAAAACTATTGCTCCCTGAATCAAACCGCGGACAGATTGAGCCATTGCTTTGCCTAAAATAATCGAGAGCCGGCTAATTGGCGAGATCAAAATTCCGTCAAGCGTGCCTTGTTCTTTCTCTCGGGAAATAGCAGCCGCCAGTCCAGTTAGAACAGCGGTCATCACCACCATTGCCATAATGCCCGGGGCAACAAATTCAAAATAGTTTGGATTGCCCGGAATAATGCCGGAAATTACTGATTTAATCGGTGCAAAGATTGATATAACTTGGTCGCTAATTGAAGGATTATTTTGCGGCACGGAATTTTTGGCGATTAAAATTTGGCTAATTTTCTGCAAGCCAAGTTGTTGGCTAAAGCCCTCAACAGTTTTCATAAGAACTTGATTGACAGTTTGAGAAATTTGCGGATTGGACTGATCTTCAACAATGGTCACCTCGGCTTGGGTATTTTGAGCTACTCTGCTTGAAAAATCTGCTGGGATAAAGAGTCCGCCGCTAATCTCCTGTTTCTTGATCGCCCCCTTAATATCATCAAGATTATTGTAGTTTTTAATGGAAAAAGCCGGCGGATTGTCAGGAGATAATTTAATATTTGTTACAGCATCAACTAATTTTTGACTAACTTCCTGATTATCTTGATTGGCGATACCAATTGGAATATTTTTCAGAGTGTTTTGATTGGGGAAAATAAAGCCGGTTAAAATCATCATAAACATCGGCATAATAAAAAAGGTGGCCAAGCGCAGATGATCGCGCCGAAATTCCAGTAAATCTTTTTTGGCAATTTGCCAGAGATCGCGAAAGTTTTTTATCCCCAGCATATCATTTACCTCACTCTGTTATTAGGTTTATTTATTCCGTGCATCATACCGGCACCCGAAATCGCGCGGCCTTTTGTTGTATCGCGGATTTCTTTACCGGTTATCGCCAAAAAAACATCTTCTAAAGTGGGATTTTTTTTATCCTTAACGGTTTTTTTGAGATTTTTTACTGTGTCGCAGGCGGCGATTTTGCCATGATCAATAATGGCTACTCGATCGCAAAGCGCCTCGGCTTCAATCATATCATGGGTGGTAAGAAGTACGGTTACGCCGTGGCCATTAAGCTCACGGATAAATTCTCGGATTAAATGAGTAGTTTGCGGATCAAGTCCCAAAGTGGGTTCATCCAAGAATAAAATCATTGGTTGCGTTAAGAGGGCACGGACGATATTAATTCGATGTTTCATGCCAGTTGAAAAAGTGCTAACTTGCGCATTCATCCATTCAGTCATATGAAGTTTTTCGATCCATTTTTTCGTACGACTTCCGATTTCTTCTTTAGATAAATTATAGAGCTGGCCAAAAAATTCCAGATTTTCCCGGGCCGTAAGACGGTCATAGAGAATAATTTTTTCAGCGACCAGACCAATATGTTTTCGTACCATATCTTGTTTTTTGACCACATCATGGTCATTAACAGTTGCTTCGCCAGAGGTTGGCCGCATCAAGGTTGTCAGCATACGAATGGTGGTTGATTTTCCAGCACCATTTGGTCCCAAAAAACCAAAAATTTCACCACGCTCAATATTAAAACTGATATTATCTACCGCGGCAAAACTACGGAATTTTTTGGTGAGATTTCTGACTTCTATAATATTTTCCATCTATTTCCCCTTCACTTTCTTAATCTTATTCTTGATATCAGAAATATTTTGGCCAAATTTTTTCGTAATCCTGTCAAGAATATTATCTATTTCACTAACTTTAATGATATGGATAATATTGCGATGGCCGAAAAAAATAAAATTATCACCGGGAAGTATCGATAATTTCTGTCGTGCTTTAGAGGGGATAACAATTTGGCCTTTTTCGCCAATTTTTCCGCTGCCATAAAATTGAATTTTGTGTTTATGAAACATAGTTTTCTCCTACATATTCTACATTTCATACATTATCACAGCAAAAAAAATGTCAATACCACAAAACTTCTAGAGCAAATAGTACTTTATTTTTTAATTTTTTTTGGCAAATTACTTTAACGGTTCTTTGACAATTTCTTTGGCTTTGGC
>CAZFRP010000056.1:0-2110 GCA_964521415.1 uncultured Candidatus Saccharibacteria bacterium
TAAATGTTGCGATTTTTTAATCTCTTCTGGTAAAAAGTCGTTAATTTTAATCTTTAATAATTCATTTTTAATAATTTTGCGCAAATATTTTGAAGTAATACCTTCAGTTTCCGGATAAATAGGCAAAATGCTTGGCTCTTTTTCATAAAGCGGATTTTGCAGCACAAATCCCTCTTTCCCGCGCTCAATTTTTCCTAAAAAGTAATACTCATCACCTTTTTTTAAAATTCTGGTTAGAAACGGCTGATTAAAAAAAATTGCTTTTAAACTGTCGCTTTTATCAGAAATTAGAACATGGGTTAGAAACATTCTTCGCCGAAAGGTTCTTTGATTTTTGATCGTTGATATTGTTCCTTTGATGCAGATCCGTTGGCCGACTTTCGCTTTTTCAATTAAAGTGATACGCGAGAAATCGTCATAGCGCATAGGAAAATGGTACATAAGGTCGTATGAGCTGTCTACGCCGAGCTTCGCTAATTTTTGCGCCATTTTTGGCCCAACACCGACAACTTGACTGATTTTTACATTAAAATTTTCCATACTTTTTACTTTTTCGTTTTTACTTTTTAATTTCTATGATTCCTCCGCCCAAAACTTCATTACCTCGATAGAAAACAATTGACTGCCCAGGCGTAATCGCCCGGACTGGTTTTTCAAAAACAATTTTTAATTTTTCGTTTTTAGTTTTGAGTTTTAAGTTCGATACCCCGCAGGGTATCGCCGGGTGTCCATAGCGAATTCTCGCTCCAATTTTTTTAGATACGGGCGGCTCTCCGGAAATCCAATTTATATCTGAGACCATCAGCTCTTTTTTATACAAATCTTTTTCTTCCCCGACAATTAAAGCATTGTTTTTTTTATCTAATTTAATTACATATAACGGAGGCGTTTTTCCCTTTATTCTTAATTCATTATTCATACTTCTTAATTCCGGCAGTCCTGTACGCTGACCAATTGTATAAAACGGTAACCCAGTATGTTTGCCAATAATATTTCCTTTTAAATCTTTGATTGGCCCTGGCCTTGCTTGAACATTCTGCTTTAAAAATTGACTGGCTTTTTGCTTGCCAACAAAACAGAGTCCCTGCGATTCTTGGCGATTGTAAACCGGTAAACCCCATTTTTTCGCCATTACCCTCACTTCGCTTTTTTTATAGTCGCTAATAGGAAACAAAAGATGCTCAAGCTGTTTTTGCATCAAAGTCCAAAGAAAATATGACTGGTCTTTGGAGGAATCTACGCCTTGCAAGAGCTGTAGATTCGTTTGGTCGCTTCGCTTGTTTAAATTGTTTAATCGCTTCGCTTGTTTAAATTGAACATTTCGAACAAGGCTCGAAGAGCCGATCGGACGCTTTGCTCCGTCCGCTATGCGGACATAATGTCCAGTTGCCAAATAGTCCGCACCAAGTAATTTTGCTTTTGCAAGTAATAGATCAAATTTAATTATTCTGTTGCACAAAACACAAGGGTTGGGAGTTCTGCAACTTGAATATTCTTTAAGATAATTTCCGACAATGTATTTTTTAAATTCTTTTTTAAAATCAACAACATAAAAAGGAATTTCAAGCTCGGCGGCAACTCGGCGTGCGGACTCCAAAGAATCAATATCGCAACAGCGATTTTCACCTTCTGCCCAAAGTTTCATAAAAAGACCGATTACCTGATATCCTTTTTGTTTTAGTAAAGCAGCGGCCACTGAGGAATCTACGCCGCCAGACATGGCGACAACGACTTTTTTACCTTTTTCTTTTTTCATAGTCCTTAATCGCTTCTTGTAGAGCTTTTACACCTAAAACTGAACAATGGTATTTTACTGGCGGAATTTCGCCCACTTCTTTGAGTAAATTTTTGGTGGTAATTTTTTCCGCCTCTTCTATAGTTTTGCCCTTTACTGTTTCGGTTAAGATGGAAGAGATCCCAATGGCGGCCACACAACCAAAGGTTAAAAATTTAATATCAGAAATACGATTTTTCTTTACCTTAATAAATAATTCCATTACATCTCCGCAGCGAGGATTCCCCTCTCTGCCAACGCCATCAGGATTTTCCATCCGGCCGTGATTGCGGGGATTTTTAAAATGATCAAGAAGTTTTTTACTATATTCAAACA
>CAZFRP010000056.1:2210-4826 GCA_964521415.1 uncultured Candidatus Saccharibacteria bacterium
CCGTGATTGCGGGGATTTTTAAAATGATCAAGAAGTTTTTTACTATATTCAAACACAAGCGCTCCTCGCTCCACTCGGAGCTAAATTAAAAATTAAAACCTAAAAGTTAAAAATTATTTTTGAACTTTGAATCACTATAATATGGGCTTAGATTGCGTAGTTTCTTCACAATCGGCGGTAAGATTTTTAAAACATACTCAATTTCTTCTTCTTTTGTATCTTCGCCAAGAGTAAATCGAATTGAACCTTGTGCTGTTTTATGATCGTAGCCGCAGGCAATCAAAACGTGAGACGGTTCAAGCGAACCAGAAGTACAAGCAGAACCAGAAGAAGCAGCAACTCCGGCAAGATCTAAATTATATAAAATTCCTTCACCTTCAATATATTTAAAACAGAAACTAACAGAATTTGGCAGGCGCTCTTTTGGATGACCGGTTAAAATTACATCGGGAATGGTTTTCAAAACACCGCTAATCAATCGATCGCGGAGAGTGGTTATTTTCTTAATTCTTAATTTGTATTTCTTATCTCCGATTAAGCTAATTGCTTTGGCCAGCCCTATAATACCGGGAATATTTTCCGTACCAGCTCTTTTACCGTACTCCTGACCACCGCCGGTGATTTGCGAAGATAGTTTAATTCCCTTTCTTATATAAAGCACACCGACACCTTTTGGCCCGCCAAATTTGTGGGCAGAAAGTGAGAGCGCATCAGCATGCAAATATCTAACATTGCAATTCAAATAACCAATTGCCTGCACTGCATCAGTATGAAAATAAGGACCTCTCACTGTCGCTCGAGAACCTTTTTTTTCGCTTCGCTCAAAATATGATTTGGGATTTGAGTTTTGAGTTTTCAATTTCTCTATCATTTTGCCAATTTCTCTTATTGGTTCTATTGTTCCAATCTCATTATTGGCATACATAATTGAAACTAAAATAGTATTTTTTCTGATGGCTTTTTTCACATCAGAAACAGAAACCAGGCCAAATTTGTCAACCGGCAAATAGGTCGCTTCAATAAGATTTTGTTTTTCCAAATCTTGACAGGTGTGTAAAATTGCATAATGCTCAATAGCCGAAATAATAATGTGGGGCTTGTGCCATCGATTGCTAATTCCGCGCAAGACAAAATTGTCACTTTCTGAGCCGCCTGAAGTAAAAATAATCTCTTGTGCCCCGCAGTTTAGAAATTTAGCCACCGTATTTCGCGCTTCTAAAATAGCTGCTCTTGTCTCTTGGCCAAAACGATGTAGGGAGGAAGGATTACCGAATTTATCAAAAAAGTATGGCTTCATCGCCTGCAAAACTTCTTTTTTGGTCGGGCTCGTTGCGGCATAATCAAGATAAATTCTTTTCATTATATTTCCTTTAAATTAAATAATTTTTCTGCGTTTTTTTCTGTTTGCATCTCCACACTTACGAGAGGGGTATCCTTTATTTTAGCAACCTTTCGAGCAATTTCAATCAAAAAGGCGGGTTCATTCCGTTCTCCGCGATGCGGTACTGGCGCAAGATAAGGCGAATCTGTCTCAATTAAAATTTTTTCAAGGGGAATAAAATCAATTATCTCATCTAATTTATTATCAAAAGTGATGTTGCCGCAAAAGGATAGATAAAAACCAAGATTTAAAAATTCTTTTGCTTCTTCTTTACTGCCCATAAAACAATGAATTACATTATGCCCGCACACTCCTTCCTGCTTTAAAACTGAAAGTAAATCACTATATGCTTCTCGACAATGTAATATTAGTGGCAGTTTGACATCTCCGGCCAATTTGATCATTTGTCTTAAAATCGCTTGCTGCTCTTCTTTGCTTGGATAACGGCTATATTTTGATTCCTTGTTAAAGTAATAATAATCTAAACCAACCTCGCCTACAGCGACAACTTTTTTTGCCAGAAGAAGTTTGGCAATCTCTTCATAAAATGAAAGCGAAACTTCACTTCCGTGTGCCGGATGAAGACCAACTGCCGCATATACTTCGGGATATTTCTCTGAAAGCATAATCGCTTTTTTCGAATTTTCTAAATTGCTTGATGGAACAATAAATTTTTTAACTCCGCTTTTTTTAGCACGGCAAATCACTTTGTCTACATCATTTTCCCCGCCTATGCTTCCCACTCGCCTATTCTGAACTATTCGTTCACGGCTCGTGGGGCGCATTTCGGCGGGTCCGCTTTTAGCGGAAAATTTTTCAAAATTAAGATGGGTGTGTACGTCAATCATTTTACACTACAAAAGAAAAATGAGCATATAGTATACAGAGTAAAATTATAATGGCCGATAAAATAATTCTTTTTTTAAACTTCTCTTTTAAAATTAACATACTTCCTGCATAAACCAAAACCGGTGTCAGCGTTAAAACAATGGTGGTAAAAACAATCCCATAATTAGAATAGGCAAGATAAGTTAAAACCATCTGAACGACCGCCAAAGAAGAAATAAAAAATGCCGTAGCATAGTTTTTTGCCTTAAGATGAGAAAAGTGAATTTCTGGTTCGTATTTTAGAGCTGGGGCAACAAGGAAAAACCAGATAGACATAATAATCAATATTCCTAGTGTTCTTATCATATACAGCGCCAACGGCGAATAAAGAAACAAAATATTTTTAA
>CAZFRP010000057.1:0-4825 GCA_964521415.1 uncultured Candidatus Saccharibacteria bacterium
AATTACTCATTTGTTATTATATACTTGTAGTATTGCCCGTCAAGTGTGCCTTCGGAATCGGATTTATTTTCCAAAAGCGACCAGAGCTTGTAAGTTGCACCATCTGACTGATAGCCATACCACCAAGTAGGATCTTTGGGATCAACTGGTAAAACAGAAAAATAAGTTGGCACCAAGGCCTTATAAAGCACGCCTTGTTTATTATTGGTATGATCTATTTCTGCCGCAACCGGATATTTATTTTTATCATTATAATACTTTGTTAAGGCATCTTTTATTTTTGCAAGATCGGTTTTGCGTTGCGCATCAGGAGTTACTTGCGGCTGTTCTGCTGGAAGCCCAGTGCCTCCTCCTATCAGATTTTCCAAACCGCCTTCGGCAATTTCTTCATCTAGGGGCTTTGTGACTGTAACGGTTTTATTATAATCTGACATTATTAAATTAAATTGGATTTCGCCACTAGTGCCAGTGGCAATCTCCTGGCCAGATAGGGTCAGTTTAGTTGAGATTTTATTGATTAAGTGTTTTTTCTTAGAAATAAAGACATCAACTTTAGGATTATCAGAAATGGTCTCAGAGGTTAATGAAGAATCTATTTCTGTTAATTTATTTTTATCCAAAACAAAACGATAGTGATACGAACTTACGCCCTCAATATTTTCGTTTTTTAGCCGTTCACTGGATTTGATGGCCTTTTCTAATTTATCCTGCAAAGTCGCGGTTTGCCATTTTGAAAGCGAAGTGTTAACTTGCGATGATTCAAATTTGATATATTTGCCTGCACTTGGCAAAGTACTTAACTCTGGTGGAATTTTTACGAAATAATTAGCCCCATCTCCCAAAATATCAAAACTAAGTTCATCTCCGGTTAATGCCAAGCCATACACTTGACCCATTTCTTTTGGCACTTTTAACACCAACTTCGTTGAAAATATGCCGGATTTATCATAATCTCCCATTAAATTGAAGGTGATATTTTGCGTACTGGCTTCTTCACCAAGCACTTTCCCGACTTGCGCGGCACTATTTTGCAAAACTCCAGTTAAAGCGGCAAATGGAACGCTTATCTGCCCTAAAGCATAATTTAAATCAGCATTGGTATTAAAATGAAAGCTTTTTTGATTTTTCATATTGGCATCAACTTTGATCATTGCCAACTTGCCGTCAAGGGGCAAACCATTCCATAATTTTTCTAAGCCAATTTGGTTATAATATTTATCTAAACCAAGATCCAGATAACCATTCTCAGTAGCAAAAATCAGGCCTGAGGGAATAATAATTAATAAAAATAAAATCAAAAAAACAATTAGACCGATTTTACTACCTGAGGCAGGGGCAAATTGTTGCGGTTGGCTAGGAGGCACAGGAGTAGCGGGCGGCGGTGCAGATGGCGGCGTTTCAGACGGCGGTTCGGTAATAAACGGCTCAACTTCTTCCGGTGCAACAGGAGGAGTTGGCGGCGTTGGTTCACTTGGTGTTGGCTCACTTGGGTTTTGTGTGTTTGGTGTTTGATTAAAATTCATCTTCCCCTCTTTTTTTTATTATACACTATTTTGAGCGAAACGAAAAACAAGGTTCTTGCGCAAGCAAGGTTCTTATTTTTTAGTTTTTTTCTTAAAAACTTCTGCCTCGACGATCACTTTTATTTGCGCGGTGACATTTTGACCTAATTTTATTAGACCCTCTTTTTCGCCAGGCTTTTTTAGTTCTTCCATCTCAATTTGCTTTTTATTCAATTTGATTTTAAAAGATTTTAAAATTTCTTTTGCCACTTCGTCAGCCCCAACGGCGGCAAAAAGGGTTTCTTTTTCGGTTGCCTTGGCAATAATTTTAATATTTGCGCCTTGTAATTTGGCGGCAACTTCTTTTAATTTTTCAATTTCTTTTGTTTTTGCCGTCTCAATTTTCTCTTTTTGCTTTAAAATTTCTTTGGAACGCAGATCGGATAAATAAAGCGCAAAACCCCGAGGGACCAAGTAATTTCTGGCATAACCAGATGATACTTCTTTGGTCTCGCCAAATACGCCCACGCCTTCTAAATTTTTTTTGAAGATGATTTTGATTTTCTTTTTCATATTTCTTATCTCATTTTTTTAGTTCATTTACTAAGTTCGGCCATTGCTCGCTCAAGCTGCGGATCTTTGCCGGCATTGATATCATCATCGGTCATTTTAATTTCTATATCCGGCGCAATTCCCTGCTCGTGAATACTGGTGCCGTTTGGCGTCAACCATTTTGCCACTGTCAGGCGCAAAGTGGAATGGTCAGAAAATGTTTCTAAGGTCTGAACCGTGCCTTTGCCGAAAGTTTTTTCCCCAATTAAAATGCCTCTTTTTCGATCTTTCATAGCGCCAGCGACAATTTCCGAGCCAGATGCTGAACCTTCATTTACCAAAACAATGAGCGGAATATCACCAAGTTTAGCATTACCTGTCGCTTTAAGCTCCTGCTTCTTGCCGTCTTTTTCTTCCTCAAAGGCAACCACACCATCTTTTAGGAAAAGCGAGGCAACCGAAATCGCACTATCCAAATATCCGCCTGGATTGTTTCTTAGGTCCAAAATAATCCCTTTGGGTTTTTTGGCCAAGATTTCGCTGGCCGCTTTTTGGGCTGATTGATCTGTTTCGTCAATAAACTGGCTTACCTTAAGATAGGCGATGTTATTTTCTTTCATATCATACTTTACGCTTTTGATTTTAATCACCGCTCTTTTTAATTTGAAATCCTGCGGTTTACCATTACGAATAATGGTTAAATTTACCTCGGTTCCTTTGTCGCCGCGAATGGCGTTTACGGCCGCATCTAAGGTTATACTTGATGCGCTCTTGCCATCAATTTTATCAATTACATCTCCGGCTTTAATGCCCGCTTTTTGCGCCGGCGATTCGTCAAGCGGCGAAATAACGGTTAAAACATTATTTCGCACGCCAAGCTCCATTCCTACGCCATTAAATTGACCTTTTACTTCCTCGTTAAATGTTTTTGAATCCTCCGGATTTAAAAATACCGTATATGGATCCCCTAAACCTTGAACCATTCCCGAAAGGGCGCCATAAAACATTTTATATTGATCAACTTTTTGCGTACCGCCGTAGTCAGAAATAATTTTATTCCAGACATCCCAGAAAAGGGCAAAATCAATATCTTTGGGTTTGCCAAATTCCAGGTTATTGACCGTGGGAATATAGCCCTTTTTAAATTCCAAATCCTGCCGGCCGACCATATAGCCAAAAAGATAGGCGCCAAAAATAAATATCAGAATAAAAAAGTAGGATAGGAATTTACGAAATTTCATTTAACTCCTTGAAATTATTATAAGAACCTTTCAATTTTATTTCAAGAACCTTGATTCTCACTGCGTTCAAATTAACAAAAAAAAGAATTTTGGGAAATATAGCACATGCCGTGACACTTTTCGAACATATGCAGAAAAGTGTCACAGAAGTACAAAAATGCGCCTTATGCTTATCGTAAAAGTCAAATATCGCCCACGTAACAATATAGTGAAATCATTATCATATTCTTGCTAATGTGATAATGATACTCTGTTTTAATGCATTATTT
Organism: uncultured Candidatus Saccharibacteria bacterium; assembly: GCA_964521415.1. GTDB lineage: Bacteria > Patescibacteriota > UBA1384 > JAPLVJ01 > JAPLVJ01 > CAZFRP01. The sequence goes on from CAZFRP010000057.1 coordinate 3,565, forward strand.
AGGAAAGAAGGTATTTTTTAGCAAAAAGCGAGAGTAAAACCTGCCATTTTTAAAAAATGTCCTGAAAAAGAGCATCAGTACTTGATTTTCCGACTATCTTTTTGGGCGACTATCACTTTTGATATTTAATCTAAGTGAGCATAAAGAGTGATAAGACCAGTATTTCCCATAATCATTATATGATTACCATAGCCACTGCACGATCTTGCTGTATAAATCACCACTCCATCCTCTGCTGCAGATACAGGCGATAGATAACGAACAGAAAGATCAATGCCCGGATGCGGCCCACCGCCGTAAGGTCCTTTGGGGTTGCCACACTGGGCAAATTCTGTACAGCCAAATGGCTGGGTAAGACGCGGTGAATTTAACGGCCAGGATAAAACCCCGCCCAAAAAATTTGCCGGATCAACATATCCACCATTTTGACGGACACCAAAGTGAAGATGTGAACCGGTTGAAAATCCGGAATTCCCTTGCCAACCCAGTTGTTGTCCTCTTTTAACCGGCTCATTTACGCTAACCAAAAAACCCGAGCTGCCGCAATTTGACCCTCCGCCAACATTATCCATGCGCACAAGAGTAGCGTTAATTGCCGCGATTTCTTTCTGAGCGCTAGTAATTTGATTTTGATAACCTGTGACTTGTTGCCTTGTCCATCCTAAAACTTCGGACTTTGTTTGCTCTTCAGCACTCAGGGCATTTCTTAAGGCCTCTTGTTGTTTTTTATAATTTTCTAAATCGGTTTTTTTCTTCTCAAGCTCGCTCTTTTTATCCGAAAGTTCCTTTTTTAATTTTTCAATCGTTGAAATAGTATTTTCAATTTTGCTTTCTAATACTTCAAGATAATCACCATACTTGACCACATCTGAAATATCTTCTGAACTCGCCAAAACCTCTAAGGTGCTTTTATTGACATTTTCATACATTACTCTAATCGCTTCGTCTTGATTGTCCTGTTCTATTTTGAGTTCTTTTTCTTTTACTATAATTTGATTTTGAGTATCAGTTATTTCGTTTTGAGTTTTTACAATTTGACTTTGGGCACTATTAATTTTTGATTGCGTCGCGGAAATATCAGCATCAAGTTTGGAAACAATCTGCTGTAATTCAGCCGCATCTTTTTTCTTTTGTGCTGCCGCTTCCTGACTCTGTTTTATTTGTTCAGCCAGCGCCTCTTTCTGTTTTTGCAGTTCGTTTTTTGTCGCCGCAAAAGAATAAAAATTAAAAACTGGGCTTAATGCAACTAAAAAAGCGCCCA
>CAZFRP010000058.1:0-2970 GCA_964521415.1 uncultured Candidatus Saccharibacteria bacterium
TACCAGCTTGCTTTTTTAACGCCGGGAACCATTCCTTTGGTAGCGTGCTGCCTAAAGCAAATACGACAAATGCCAAACTGACGCATATATCCTCTACCTCGACCGCACAAAGCACAGCGATTTTTAATTCGGGATTTATATTTTGGTTTTCTGTTTGCTCTTTCAATCAGGGCTTTTCTGGCCATATTTACTCCTTACAAAAACGCAAACCAAGTTGAGAAAGCATCTCCATAGCTTCCTCATCGTTTTTGGCGTTGGTAACTAAGGTTACTGCAAATCCGTGAGTAATTTCGGTTCCTTCTTCAATTTCAGGAAAAACTATCTGCTCTTTAATACCGATCGTTAAATTGCCGTGACCGTCAAATGACGGTTTAATGCCTTTAAAGTCGCGCGTTCGGGGTAGGGCAATATTAATTATTTTTTCCAGAAAATCGTACATTCTGTCCCCGCGTAAAGTTATTTTAAGACCAACAACTTGGTTCTGGCGTAATTTAAATCCAGAGATGGCTTTTTTGGCCTTTGTTTCAATTGGTTTTTGACCGGTTATTTTGATAATATCGTTTTTTATTGCCTCAAGTTTTTTTTGCTCGCCTTGGATTGAACCAATACCGATACTGACCAAAATCTTTACTAATCTTGGCACCCTTAAATCATTTTTAAAACCGAATTTCTCTTTAACTTTTTTGGTCACTTCTTTTTGATAAAATTCTTTTAATCTCATTATTTCTCAACTGATTCTTGGCATTTTTGACAGATTCTTAATTTTTTACCCTTGTTTAATGTTTTGTATCCGACCCGCGTCATTTTGTTACACGAAGGACAAATTAAGGCGGCCTTTGCTACTGAAATTGGCATATTTGTTTCAATTATTCCGCCATGTCGTTCCTTTTTGGTTGGCTTTGAATGCTTTTTCACTTTGTTGACACCAGAAACAACAATCTGTTTCTCTTTTGGCAAAACCATCTCCACTTTGCCGATTTTATTTTTATCTTTTCCGGATAAAATTATCACTTGATCGCCTTTTTTAATCTTCATCAGACCACCTCTTTAGCCAGGGAAATTATTTTGGAAAATCCTTTTTCTTTTAATTCGCGCGGAATCGGACCGAAAACCCGACTACCCCGTGGTGTTAAATCTTTATTTATCAAAACGGCGGCATTTTCATCAAATCTCACGTAGGTGCCGTCTTGTCGGCCGAATTCTTTTTTTTGCCGTACAATTAGCGCCTGTACCACTTCTTTCTTTTTGACATTTCCTTTAGGCACAATCTCTTTAACAGAAGCAATAATCCGATCGCCAATTTGGGCATATTTTCCGGCGCCATATACCACTTTGATGCACATAATACTGCGCGCACCTGAATTATCAGCGACTTTTAGCTTTGTTTGTGGTTGTATCATCTTTTACCTTCCACTTAATATCTTTTGATATTGGCTTTGATTCTATAATGGTTATCTCATCACCAATTTTATATTTATTTTGTTTATCTGAAGCTTTAAATTTTTTAGTAATACGGTATTTTTTCTTATAGATGGGATGGGTAACTAAACGATTTACGGCTAAAACCACCGCTTTATCCATTTTATCGCTTACAACTTTACCTTTTAGCTTTTTTTGCATCACTTGACTCCATATCTTTTTCAATATTTTGGCGAAGAATAGTTAAAATTTGAGCAATTCGCTTTTTTTTACGCTTAATTTCATTAACATTTTTTAATTCGCGCAGTTTAGCTTTAAACTTGAGCTCTCTTAATTTCTCGTATTCTTTTTGTATTAACAGAAGAAGCTCTTTATCAGATTGGTTTTTTATTGCCAAAAATTCTTCTTTGCTTTTCATCTTAATCCTTTTTTACAAACCTGGTTTTAAGGGGAATTTTAAACATCGCCAGTCGCAGTGCTTCTTTGGCCACTTCTTCTGTCACGCCGTCCATTTCCATAATAATGCGGCCAGGATCTAAAACCGCCACAAAATGATCAAGCGTACCTTTTCCGCCGCCCATACCGGTTTCTGGCGGTTTGGCCGTAATCGGTTTTTGGGGAAAAACCCTAATCCAGATTTCGCCACCGCGTTTAACGTACCTTGTGGCTGCTCGGCGCGCGGCTTCAATCTGCCTGGCGGTAAGCCAGCCGCCTTGTTCTGATTTAATACCAAATCGACCAAAACTTAAAGTATATCCTCTGCTGGCCACCTTCTGTAAGGTTCCGCGCTGATGTTTTCGATGTTTTAATTTTTTCGGTGTAAACACGGTCACTCCTCGCTATCGCTCGTCGCTAAATTAAAAGCGAAAAACGAAAAAGTAAAAACTATTAATCCATAATTTTGGTGTAATAAAGTTTTAGTTTTTAATTTTTAATTTATTTCCTGTGGATCCAAACCTTGACGCCGATTGTTCCATAAGTGGTTTTAGCATCAACCTGATCAAAATTAATATCTGCATCAATCGTACCAAGCGGCAGTGAACCTTCTGACATTGCTTCGCATCGAGCAATCTCAACGCCACCTAAGCGTCCTTTGCAGATTACTTTAATGCCTAAAGCACCTGCTTCCATAACATGGGCAATTGCCTGCTTCATCGCTCTTTTATAAGCAATTCGCTTTTCAATTTGATTGGCAATATTTAAAGCTACGATTTTTGCATCTAAGTTTGGCTCTTTTATTTCTTCAACATTGATACTAAGTTCCGATTTAGTCATTTTTTTAAGATTATCTTTTAAGGTTAAAATGGCGGCACCAGAACGACCAATTATCATACCCGGACGAGCAGTGTGAATAATAACCGTGATCGCATTTTTATCCCGAACAAGATTTACTTCTGAAATAAAATTTTTGGCTAATTTTTCTTCAATATATTTTCGAATTTTTAAATCTTCCAAAAATAATTTGGAATAATCGCGTTTGGCAAACCATCTTGACTTCCAGTCAGATTTTTTTCCTAATCTGAAACTAATTGGATTAATCTTTTGACCCAC
>CAZFRP010000058.1:3070-4573 GCA_964521415.1 uncultured Candidatus Saccharibacteria bacterium
TGGCTCATTCTTTTTTTAAATTGGGTTGATCGGCCTCGTGAATGAAGCAAGGTTCGTTTTAAGGCCGGACCACTATCACAAAAAATTTCTTTGATAATAAGTAAATCCTCTTTAATGTCTTTTTGCTTGGCTGAAGCGGCGGCTGATTTTAAAGCCGAAAGGACGTCTTTTGCTGCTTGTTTATTGAGAAAACTAAGCTGAGAAATTGCCTCGGAAACTTTTTTTCCTCGTATCATATCGCAAACCAAACGAATTTTTCTTGGAGCGGTTTTAACAAATTTTATCCTTACTCGCGTTTCCATTATTTTCCCTTAACTTCTTTATTTTCCTTATCTTCTTTTGGGGCTACGCTGCCAGCCGGGGTCCGTACGCCGCCTTTTTCTTCTTCTCGCGCTCTGCGTCCACCGTGACCTTTGAATTTTGTCGTTGGCGCAAATTCGCCTAATTTATGACCGACCATTTCTTCAGAAATTAACACGGAAATATGATTTTTACCATCGTGTATGGCCATAATTATTCCCACCATTTCCGGAAAAACCGTACAACTTCGGCTCCAGGTTTTAATCGGTTTTCGGTCGTTGGCACTCTTTGCCGCTAAAACCTTTTTCTTTAATTTTTCGTCAACAAATAATCCTTTTTTAAGCGATCTGGCCATCTTACTCCTGCTATTTACGTCTTTTTAAAATTAATCTGTCGCTGTATTTCTTCTGGCGGGTTTTGACGCCTTTTGCATGTTTTCCCCACGGCGTTTTTGGATATTTAAGACCAACTGGCGAACGTCCTTCGCCGCCTCCATGAGGATGGGCCCCAGGATGCATGGCTTTACCGCGAACCGTTGGTCTTATGCCCATTCTACGTTTTCTGCCAGCTGAACCAATTTTTATTCTACTATGTTCTTGGTTTGAAACAATGCCAATTGAAGCTAAAACCTTGGTGTCAAATTTTCTAATCTCACCTGAGGGCATTTTGATTTGCGCCATCTCGCCCTCAACTGCTAAAACCACACTGCAGGAACCGGCACTTTTGGCGACTTCGCCGCCTTTACTGGGGAAAAGTTCAAGGTTATGAATTTGCGTTCCTACCGGAATATATTTTAGTGGTAAGCGATTTCCGGCCTTTATTTCAATTTTATTTTTAGATGATAAAATCGAATCGCCAACTTTTACTTTGGCAGGGGCAATAATATATCGTTTTTCGCCATCTTGATAAAATAAAAGGGCAAGAAAAGCACTTCTTCCTGGATCGTATTCAAGCGAGACAACGCGCGCCTTTATGTCAAATTTATCTTGCTTGAAATCAACCTGGCGATAAAGTCGTTTTACTCCCGCTCCTTGATGTCGTACCGAAACTTTTCCCTTGCTTCTGCCAGCGGGTTTTGTCCGCCCAAAAACCAGGCCTTTTTCGGGCTCTTTTTTGGTAATCGTCGCCCGGTAGTTTATTCCCGTCATGCCGCGGCGTGCTGGCGTTGTTGGTTTAAATATTTTTATATTCTTCATTTTGCTT
>CAZFRP010000059.1:0-2399 GCA_964521415.1 uncultured Candidatus Saccharibacteria bacterium
ATAAACTTAAATGAGGCAATAAAATTTATCCATTTTCCTGCTTTTCATGAAGAGATTAAAAAAGCGAGGCAGCGGCTTGCTTTTGATGAATTATTTTTAATTCAGCTAAAAATGTTGAAAATCAGGCAACAGTGGCAGAAAAATAGAGCCATCTCAATAAAATTTCACCAAGAATCAATTCAAAAATTGGTTAAAAAATTACCTTTTCGCCTGACAAATGCCCAGAGAAGATCAGCTTGGGAAATTTTACAGGATATTGAGAAATCAGTGCCAATGAATCGGCTTTTGGAGGGTGATGTTGGCTCTGGGAAGACCGTGGTCGCGGCAATTGCCATGCTTAACACAGCCAAAAATAATTTTCAGTCAGTGATTTTGGCGCCAACAGAGATTTTGGCGATTCAGCATTTTGAAAATATATCTAAACTACTTACTGATTTTGGAGTTAGGATTGCGCTACTTACTAGTGGAAAAAGTGACTTAAGAACCAACCCGCCTGTTAGCGAGGCAAGGAATCAAGAATTAAGAATTAAAAAACCAGAACTAATAAAGAAAATCAAAAACAACGAAGTTGATATCGTTGTCGGCACCCATAGTTTACTTGAGAGAGAAATTAAGTTTAAAAATCTTGCCCTGGCGGTGGTTGATGAACAGCATCGTTTTGGAGTAAAGCAAAGAGCAGTGCTTAAAACAAAGTCAAAATCCAAAAATACTCCGCATTTACTTTCGATGTCAGCGACACCGATTCCACGCACCTTAAGTTTGGCACTGTATGGTGATTTAGATCTTTCTGTATTAGATGAAATGCCCCCGGGTCGGCAAAAAGTTGCTACCTTTTTAGTTCCACCAGAAAAAAGAGAGGCGGCCTATCAATTTTTAGAGAAAGAAATAAAACAAGGTAGACAAATTTTTGTTATCTGTCCGCTTATTGAAGAATCAGATAAACTCGGTGTTAAAGCGGCTACCGTTGAATATGAAAAACTTAAGAAGATTTTTTCTGAATTTAAGGTTGGCTTGCTTCACGGTAAGATTAAGACAAAAGATAAAGAAAAAGTAATGCGGGATTTCAAAGATAAAAAGTTTCATATTTTAGTTTCCACCGCTGTCGTTGAGGTCGGTGTAGATGTACCAAACGCCACCGTGATGATGATTGAAGGAGCAGAGAGATTTGGTCTGGCCCAGCTTCATCAGTTTCGCGGCAGAGTGGGACGAGGTGAGCATAAATCATACTGTTTGCTTTTTACCGAAGGCGGACGTTATGATTATAGCCGTAGATTACAAGCAATGACAAAATCAAACGATGGGTTTTTTTTGGCCCAAAAAGATTTAGAAATTCGCGGACCCGGACAATTGTACGGCATAATGCAACACGGCTTTTTAGATTTAAAAATGACATCATTGACTGATTTTGAGACAATAAAAAAAGCCCAAAATGAAGCTAAAAAAATTATGAAAAAGGGTTTGTATAATTATCCGACATTAATTTCAAGGCTAAAAATGTTAGAACAAAAAAGAACGCAATAAATATAAAATAAATTCAAAATGCAAAAATCAAAAATCACTTTGCCCGAAAGGACAGGGTTGCACAGGCATAGTAATAAAATTGAAAAATATTACAGAGCTTTTGGAATTTTTCTGGTTATTATGATTTTAGCTGGCGGAGTAGCAATTATTTATAAAACTCAAAGTTTAAATGTCAAATCTCAAAGCAATATTAATCGAGCAATCGAAACAGAAAATTCCAATTCACCATCCTCTAATCTCAATCCTCCAGTTACTCAGGTCAATATCAACACTGCTGATGAAAAAGAACTGGACACTCTGCCCGGAATTGGTCCCGTTAAAGCCAAAGCAATTTTAGATTATCGAAAAAAGAATGGACAATTTAAGGTAAAAAGAGATATAATAAAGGTCAAAGGAATAGGGGAGAAAACCTACGAAAAGCTGGCGGATAAAATAACCGTAAATTAGCTGGGGTGGCGAAATGGCAGACGCGCTAGGTTTAGGACCTAGTGCCGCAAGGCATGCGAGTTCGACTCTCGCCCCCAGCACCAGATAATTTTTGACTTTTTAATTAATTTCTTCTAAAATATTGTCATGGCCCGCCTAATCTTAACACTCGCCTTATGGGTATTATTCATACACGGCTCGTGTTGCGATTTTGGCGGACTGGTCGTAAATTTCGGAGTTAAGATATGATACCAGGAGTTTTATATGCCTATCAATTTAATAATTTATTTAGCGGTCGCGGTAGTGGCCGGACTTGGAATTGGCTTTGGAGCAAATCAAACTTTAAGCAAAAAGAAAAAAGAGAATGCAGACAAAAAAACCAAAGAATTATTACTTGAAGCAAAAGACGAAGCGTTAAAAATTAAAGAAGAGGCAAAAAAAGAGGAAAAAGA
>CAZFRP010000059.1:2499-4552 GCA_964521415.1 uncultured Candidatus Saccharibacteria bacterium
TCAATGGAAAATGTCACCAAGGAAGAAGCAGAGAAGCGCGCGCGGGAAATCTTGGCTGATGTTATTCAAAGAATTGCATCAGAGCAAGTAACAGAAAGTACAGTTTCGTCTGTGCATCTGCCCTCTGATGAAATGAAGGGTAGAATTATTGGGCGAGAAGGACGAAATATTCAGATTTTTGAAAAAGAAACCGGCGTTGATGTAATTATTGACGACACGCCAGAAACCGTGACCTTATCTGTTTTTGACCCAATAAGACGAGAGGTTGCCCGTATCGCTCTTGAAAAATTAATTCAAGACGGCAGAATTCAGCCATCGCGCATTGAAGAGCAGGTTGAACATGCCAAAGAAGAAGTTGGCCGCGCTATGCGCGAAGCAGGAGAACAAGCCACTTTGGAAGTTGGTGTAACTGGTCTTCCACCTGATATTGTGAAAATTTTAGGCCGGCTGAAATATCGTACTTCTTATGGTCAAAATGTTTTACGCCACAGTATTGAGACCGCTCATATTGCGGGGTTACTGGCGCAGGAGCTTGGTGCCGATGTGGCAGTGGCTAAAAAAGCCGCTCTTTTACATGATCTTGGAAAAGCAGTTGATCAGGAAATTCAAGGCGCCCATCATCATATTTCACGGGATATTGCTAAAAAATACGGCTTTCCAGAGGATGTTGTGCACGCGATTGAAGCACACCACGATGACATTGAGCCAAAAACAGTAGAAGCAGTCATTGTTAAAGCGGCTGATGCGATTTCAAGTTCAAGGCCAGGCGCCCGCCGCGAGACACTTGAGGCCTATGTTAAACGTTTGCAAGAACTGGAAAATATCGCTAATGCTTTTCCGGGAGTAGAAAAATCGTATGCTATTGCCGCCGGAAGAGAGGTTAGGATTATTGTCAAGCCAGAAGAAATTGATGATTTAGGTGCCGCTAAATTGGCCCATAATATTTCTAAAAAAGTGGAAAAAGAAGTTCAGTACCCAGGACAAATTAAAGTTAATGTAATAAGAGAGACAAGAGCCGTGGATTTTGCCAAATGAATAAAGAAGATATTTTAAGGGAAATCAACAAAAATTTGCCGCAAGTGCCGCGTGCCAAAATCAAACAGGCAGTTGGTGTGGTAATTGAGGTAATTTCTCAGGCACTGGAAAAGGGTGAAAAAGTTACCTTATCTGGTTTTGGCACCTTCTATGTCGGAGAGAGACAAGAAAAAAGGGGTACTAATCCAAGAACTGGCAAGCCGATTGTTATTCCAGCTGCATCGGTGCCAAAATTTCGCCCTGCGGCCGAGCTTAAGAAAGCCGTAAAGTAAAGCTTTTATAAAGCCGCATCAGCTCTTTAGTTTTTGGTCCCACTTTAGCGTTACCGATTTTTTTATTGTCTATTTGTATGACCGGTATAATTTCTTTGTGTGAGCCGGTGATAAAGCATTCATCAGCATTTTCCAGTTCTTTTTGCTCAATTTCTCTTTCTTTGACCTTAAATTTTTTTGAGGCAATTTTTAAAATAAAATCCCTGGTAACGCCGGGCAATATGTTCTCTTTTGGGGTGATTAAATCATCTCCCAAAAACATAAAGAAATTACCCGTAGATGATTCTAAAATTTTATCGCCGTTTATAAATAAAAGTTCAAAGGCATTTTCTTTTTTAAGGCGATTATTTTGGCTGACAGTAAAAAGATAATTAGTTGATTTTATTTTTGGTAGATCGCGCTGGAAACTTTGAGTAATCAATTTAACACCGCTACCATAAATTGATTTTGGAAGCCCAGGTAATTTTTCAGTTAAAACAAAAAAAGTGGGGGAGGAAGGATTATATTTTAGTCCCCGGGCAATGCCGCCGGTTAAGACGATTTTAATTGAAGCTTCAGAAAATTTGTTTTTTTGTAAAAGTTGAGAAATGATTTTTTGCAGGATTTTAAAAGAGACGGGCAATTTTATGTTAAGAGATTGCGCCGATTTTTTAAAACGATTATAATGCGCTAAAAGCAAAAAAGGTTTACCATTATAAGTTCTAAGCGATTCAAAAATTCCGTAACCCCGTAAAAGACCAATATCA
>CAZFRP010000060.1:0-4548 GCA_964521415.1 uncultured Candidatus Saccharibacteria bacterium
TGCAGGGCCGTTCCGGAAATGATAAAATCAAGGCCTTTTCCCTCGCGGTAGCGCATCACAAATATATCTTGATCAATGCCAAAGATTTTTTTATTTAATTTGCGCATTCCCTGGGTCTGAATCGTGACTACTGCCCGATCTTTAACTGATTTAGGATTTTTTTGGGCCGATGTCGGCGTATCAGGATTTTCGGCAATCTGTCTTGTGATGTCTGGCTCAAATTCAAATTGAGCGTCAAACGAGCGGCCAGTGGCCTTACTTAAAACCGAAAAAAAGCCCGCTTTCTGTTCAGGTTTGGCATCTTTCCAATTTAAAATAGTTGTAACGGCTTGCGAGAATTCCTCTGAGGAAACGCCATATTCTCCTTCAATTCCAAGCCGGTCTGCAAATGTTTGTAAACCAAGATCGGTAATGCCGCGGTTTGCCACCAGGCGACAATAATCGTCAGTAGAAATTCTTTTACCGGTTAACTTTTCCGTGGAACCTTGGGGGATGCCAAGTAGAGCATCGGTATCTTTGTTATTTTCAAAAAACAGCGTTGATTTACCAGAATTTTTGCCCCAGATAATCTCATCAATGTCGCCAGAAAAACTTCCCGGGGTAAGGCCTAATTTTTCTTCAATCATACTCTGGCCATAATTTTTATGCAGATCGCCCTCAACTGAAACCGGATTTCTTAATCCCATTGTCTTGCCAAAACGAATAGCGCCCGCCTCTTGAAAAACCTGTTCTGGCGGTTTTTTGCCGAGGACCATATCCATCGTGCCATTTTCTGGTAGTGAAAGGGTTTTGTCTAAAGTTCTGCTGGCAATTTTCGAAGCCGGTGTTTGCCAATTGCCAGAAAGCAGGGCGACGGCGTCATCCTCAGTAATTTCATATTTGGCATATTTATCCGTTAATTTATAGTGTTTGTTTAGTTCCTTGACCACTTTTTTATTAATGGTTTGCCTACCAGCATTACTCAATTCATCTTTTGAGGCACCGGCCGGATTTTTGCCTTGTTCTTCCATCGCCGCGCGACCAATATTTTGGATAAAATCGCCAGTTTTATTGCTTACCGAAACCATTTTAGAATAATCATCAGCGGAAATTTCCTGTCTTAATAATTTATCGGTGGTGCCCGCGGCAAGGTTAAACCCGGCATCAACGCTGTATGAATTAATAAACACTTCGGCGCCATTATCCGGATTTCTGTTTAAAACATCTTCAAATGTACCATAAAAACTGCCTTTTTTAAGCCCTAATTTTTGTTCTACAATTTGTTGTCCATTCTCTTTTGATAAAACTGTTTGTCTCATATTATAATAAATGGCGTTTTCCGGCAGGCCAAAATTATTCTCCATTTGGCGAGAACCAACCGTGACTACCAGATCATTCATTTTCATATCACCTTTTTTGATTTTGTCAAAGTCCTTTTTGCTCATTCCTAAAGATAGATCGGGATTTATAGAGACCGCATCTAAAGTTTTGGCGCCGGTGTCCTTTAAGGCATTATTTCGGGCCTCTTTATCTTTTGCGCCAACGGATTTTAGAGTTTCAAAATCAACGTCAGTATGAAGATCGGCCTTCTCAATTTTTATATCGACATCTAACGGCTGGCCTTGTTTTACCTTATTTATAATTTCATTTTTATTTTTGGCCGATAAGGCGTACAAAATCGTTCCGGCGCCAATAAGCATTAACCCTTTTTCATCATCTTTTTCAATCGCTTCGGCGCTACCATCAGGGGCATCAAAGGCCTCGTCTTTGGCCTCATTTCCAGAATAGGTTTGCCAAGTACTACTTGATTTTATTTTGCGAAAGGCAATTTTGGGGTCGCCGTCAAGCATACCTGGTTTTAATTTAAGCTGTTTTTCCAGCTTGCGCTTGCCGGCATTTTTAAATATTTCGGAAAAGTTGTCGCCTTTTAAGCTGCCTTGGTCTAAATTAAGTTTTTTCTCAACGGTACTGCGGCCGATGTTATAAATTAATTCCTCGCGTGTCTCGCCATAAACCGCGCTTTTATCAATTTTTAATTTTTCCGCAATCGTAGAGCGGCCAATGTCTTTTATATGTTCATTTAAGTCATTGCCCTCTCCAAACGAATCTTTGGGGAAATCGTAATCTTCTATTAAGGCAATTACGCCAATCCACTTTGCCCACTCTGGAATATCATTTCCTTTTAACCGATCTAAATTATAATCAATATAATCGCCGAAGATGTCTTTGACTTTTTCTGATTCCAAATTATTAAAAAGTTCATTGGCCGTGTCACCGTAAAATCCCGGAATGGTTTCGGCTTTGGCTTGGTCGGACTGCCAGGCAATATTGATCGGAATAGATGCAAGATCCTCGGTTTTACTTGAATAGGTAACGCCAAGAGCTTTTTTGCTGGTTTTCTTTTTGAAATGAATGTAATCAACCTCAGAAATATCCACGGCCTGGCCGTCAAAATGGGCCGAAACATTGATCTCGTTTTCATTATCATATTCTGACTCTTTAGAAAGCGCTTTTTTCTCGGTGGCGTAGTTTTTAATTAAGCGTTTTACTTTGATTCTTTCAAAGCCAGCGCCTTTTTCGGAAACCGGCTTTACCAAATAAATTAAAGTTTGCAGCAGCCGCTCGTCAATTTTGCCTTCACGAACGGCATCAATGTCTTGTTCGCTTAAAACGATTTTGTTCTGATTAGTTTCGTCAAAAAGAGCGGCATATTCATTGGCATTGTTTCCAAGTTCGTCAATTTTAGCGACAGCAGCTAAAGTTGGTTCGTTTTTTTGGATCGCAGTATCGTCAAGTGTTGGCTGTTCCCAGTCACCAATGCCTTCAGTTACAGTTTCCCAATCACTCGGATCTTCCAAGGATTCTTGGGCACTGGCAGAGGGCGTTGCTGCTTCCACTTGAAATACACCAGCAAAGGGCATCAAAATAATACCAAAACTTAAAACAATAATAAGTAACTTTCTCATTGGCTACCCCCGCAAAGAAAATTACGCTGTTCTTGTTCTACTAAAGGTTGACCGTTTGGATATCCGCCAATCCAAAGTTCAAAATGTAGATGTGGTTTTTTCATCGCACCTCGAAGAAGATGCCCAATAACCTGTCCTTTGGTGACTGTCTGGCCAACACTTAAAGTAGGCCGTGCCAAATGCTGATAGATCGCTTCGTACTTACCATCAGCTGACTTAAATTTAAAGCCCCAGTTTTTGTGATCCGGGTGCATTTTATAAATTGTTTCAATTGTACCATCAGCAATAGCATAAACGGCTTTGCCTTCCGGGGCATACCAATCCAGAGCGCCAAATTTTGTTGCTGGTAGTGACGGATCTCTGGGGACCCTAAGCCAAACTCCGTGTCCACCCGCGACAGCGGTATGATGATCGTTTTTTTTAGTGTAAGCCACGCATGTCGTTATCCCAAGTGGTAAAATAAGTTCGCCATTTGCAGATACTGAGACCAAATTTAACGCTTTTTGCAGTTCACTTTTTTTGGCGAGGATTTGATTTATTTTATCATTAGCGCCAGTGGCGATTTGGCCGCTTGTGCCGGAAAGCAGGGTTTTGGCATTCTTAATCAGTATTATCATTTCGTTAATTTTCGTTTCTGCTTCATTTTTTTTTGCCGCATCAACGTTTAACCCATTAATTTGTGATTTTAGATCGGTTAGGCCAGTTATGATTTCATTTCCTTTATCAAGAATTAATTTTCTAAGGCCAGATTCATCGCCAGTATAGGCCAAAAAAGTATCAATGGTTCTTTGCTGTGCCTCAACATGACCGGTTTTGCCCAGCTGTTTGGTGTCAGAAAGTACGCCCCAAAAAACAATGGCCAAAATTGCCCCGACGATTAGTATTACCACCAGAGCAATGCCCCAGGGTCCCAGGGCGGCAACCGCTGACGCGGCGGCTGCGCGTGCAGCCGCCAGTCCGGCCTGCGCCCCGGCTTTGGCCGCTTGCGCGCCGGCCTTGCCAGCATCTCCGGCCGCGCCTCCTGCTTTTCCGCCAAGCCCTTTGCCGCCTCTTTGACCAAAGCGCTTTTGTCTGGTACGCGCCAGTCGAGCACGCCAATCTTGCGCTTTTTGTCCGTAAGCGCTGCCTTCATTTTCGTACATTTCCTCTTGAAGACCCCGGCGAGCCAATTCCCGTTTTTTTTCTTCGTCCTCGTCTTCTAAATTTTCGTCATCTGGCATTTATTTACCCGCCGATAAAGCGCGCTAAATACAGCAAGCTATGGCGGGCCCCATCCTTAATATTTCTATTTTTTAGGTTTGTTCCAACCCCAATTTTGTTTCAATGCGGATAATTCTTTTTTCGAGTTCATTGATTTTATCAACTTTTTTAATTACAGCACAATTTATTTCCGCCAAATCAGTAATTTCTCTACTTAGAGTTGAAATAATTTCATTTTTTGATTTTTCAACCGAATGATCAACTATTTTCTCAATTTTTTCTAGGTCTTGTTTTTCTAAAATCATCATACTCCTCTAAAAAAATAATATCATAATTTTCTTCACATCTCTAATTTATATAAAATATCATCCGAGGTAAAATATAATGTTTTTCCGTCTTTAGT